>JAIRKV010000241.1 GCA_031259935.1 Prevotellaceae bacterium
GATATTCAAATATTTTAAAAGAATTAAAAAATTAAGTTCCAATAATGTTAATTTTCGTTAATGTGTTAATTTTGTCGAAAAAATAACATAAACACGCAAAAAAATGACTGAAATATGACCTGTCGGATTAAATGATTGACGCCGACAAAAAAATAAGATAAAATTGCAAATAAATCATATAATATCAAGTTACTTAATTGTTTATATCACAAAACCATTTTCAAACAAAAGGTACGAATATATAAGCATCTGCAAGCATCGTCATTGCTTCGGGCTAACGCCCTCGAAATGATATTTTTTAAATTTAAAGATTTAAAGAAGCGCGTCATTGCGAGGAATGAAATGACGAAGCAACCGAAGCGGAGCGGAGCTCAACGAAGTTAATCCAGAAAAAACCGTCCGAACTGTGATTTGTATGATTAAAATGATTAATAATGAAAAAAACGCAAAAAAAATATCCCGTAGGGATAAAATGTTGGTAGAAAAACGGTAGCATACAAGTCGCGCGAGTTGCCGACGGGATTGTTTCGCATTCCGTTAGGAATGCAATCCAGAATTATGTTTTTTGTTCTTCTGGATTGCTTCGTCGCTGCGCTCCTCGCCATGATGGTTCTTTTTCTACAGGTCGGCGACCAAAGGGACTTTGAGGGACACTTTAAATCTTTAAATTTTTAAATCCTTAAATCCTTGAAATAACGCCTATCCCGTAGGGATAAAATGTTGGTAAAAAAAACGGTAGCGTACACGCCACGCGAGTTGCCGACGGCATTGTTTCGCATTCCGTTAGGAATGCATCGCTCGGTAAAAACGACATCGCTTTATGCATCACGTGCGGGTTACCGACGGCATTGTTTCGCATTCCGTTAGGAATGCATCGCTCGGTAGAAATAACATATCTTTATGCATCACGTGCGGGTTACTGCAAATGACTTGAAAAACCGCCGCTGCTCCGCACGTAACCTTTGGCTGCGGTGAAATTTCTACCGAGCGATGCATCCCGCTGGGATGCGGGAAACGAATGAAAATAAGGTAATAAGGTTGGCGGTGTGTGTTATCTTTTGCTCTACTAAGGTTGTTTTGTTGTTTAAATAAGGTGGAAATAAGGTTTTTGTGTTTTGGCGTTTCATTTTGTGCAATGACGGTTTTTTCTGGATTAACTTCGTTGTGTTTCTGGATTGCTTCGCTTCGCTCGCAATGACGTGCCGGTTTTTTGTTTTGCCTTATATATTACTCTTTAAATTTTTAAATTATTAAATCTTTAAATCCTTGAAATAACGAAAAAATATCCCGTAGGGATAGAATATCGGTAGAAAAAAACGGTAGCGTACACGTCGCGCGAGTTGCCGACGGCATTGTTTCGCATTCCGTTAGGAATGCATCGCTCGGTAGAAACGACATCTCTTTGTGCATCACGTGCGGGTTACTGCAAATGACTTGAAAAACCGCCGCTGCTCCGCACGTAATCTTTGGCTGCGGTGAAATTTCTACCGAGCGATGCATCCCTGCGGGATGCAGGCAACAATGAAAATAAGGTAATAAGGTTAAAGATGTGTGTATTATCTTTTGCTCTACTAAGGTTGTTTTGTTAATTTAATAAGGTGGAAATAAGGTTTTTGTGTTTTGGCGTTTCATTTTTCGCAATGACGGTTCTTTCTGGATTAACTTCGCTGTGTTTCTGGATTGCTTCGCTACGCTCGCAATGACGTGCTTATTTTTCTGTCTTACTTCCATATTATTCTTTAATTTTTAAATTATTAAATCTTTAAATCCTTGAAATGACGCCTGTCCCGTCAGGGATAGAATATCGGTAGAACGATAATCGCTGCCGAGCGATTGGTGCGAAGCATTGTCGATGACATGAAACACTTTGTTGAATTTACGGAACAGGATCGTATCCGCTTTTTCCCCACGGATGACACGAAAAAATTCGTTTTGCGGCAAGCCACAAGCCTTTTATCAGTCCGTGTTTTTTTAGCGCTGTGATTGCGTATTCCGAGCATGTCGGCGTGAATCTGCATGAAGGCGGTTTCAATGGCGACAAGCATATCTGATAAAATTTAATCAGCAATATGAATGGAAATATCATTGTGGTTTTCAATGTTTTTCGCAAGTTTTTCCATCGACCGGATGATACCTTTTTTGATTTCTTCGTATGACAATTTTTCTTTTGGCACATATACTATAATTGCGTTTATAACTTTATTGCTGTTGCGGGCTGTTGCGTTCAAATTGTGTTTATGCTGCCGGTAGGCTTCGCGGATTCTTCGTTTCAGCAAATTTCTGTCAACAGCCTTTTTGAAATTTCGTTTTGCAACCGATATTGCTATTTTTGTTGTTTCGCTGTTTTGCCTGTCTTTATTTTTAATCACATAATTAACAAAAAACGGATATGATAAAAATTTTTTGCCGTTTTGCATAACGTCTTCAATATCTTTACGTAAACGTAATCGCTCGTTTTTTCTGAAAACATGTTTGCAACTTTGTACCATTTTGTACTTTTGATATTGATTGATACTGTATCTACGTGATTACTTCATACATATCGTTTTATTTTTACTGCTGTTTCAAAAATTTTTCGAGGGCTGTTTTTATTGATGGAATTTCGGGCGTCGGCGCTTTAATTGTAACGTTTAACTGTGCATCTTCGGCGGCTTTTGCCGTTGCTGCTCCGAATGTTGCAATAATTTTATCGTTTTGTTTGAAACGCGGATAGTTTTCGAAGAACGATTTAATGTCGGCGGGACTGTAAAACACGAGTATGTCGTAATCTTTCAACGAAAATTTTTTCATGTCGGTGTTCACGGTTTTGTAAAATATTGCTTCGGTAAAAGTAAGTTTTGCCTTTATAAATGCATCCGAAAGGTCGGTTTTATGGTTACTGCTCAGCGCAAGCAGAAATTTATTGGTTTTATGTTTTGAACTTATAAGTTTCATTATGCTTTCGATACTTCCCGATCCGAAAAATATTTTGCGTTTTCTGTAAACAATATATTTTTGAAGATAGAGCGCAATAGCTTCGGTTGCGCAAAAATACTTCATGGATTCGGGTATGGTAATTCTCAGCTCTTCGCAGATGCGAAAAAAATGGTCGATAGCGGTACGCGCAGTAAAAATAATAGCGGTATGCGATAATATTTCAACACGCTGGCGGCGAAATTCTTTTATCGTAACTCCTTCTATCTGTATTAAAGGTTTGAATTTAACTTTTACATTAAAAACTTCTTCCAAATCGCTGTATGGAGATTTTTCCGTCGGTTCGGTTTGTGATATGAATATTTTTTGTATTTTCATGCTAATTTTTTCTATAAAAAATCAATAATAAGCCATGCCGGCAATATTTCGATGGCGCAAAGGTACAAAATCAAAAAGAATAGTGAAATTTTTTCATTAATAAAAATCATTATTATTTTTGATATTTTGAACAGATATAGCAATATTGTGATTACTGAAATCACTGTTAGCCAAATGCTTATCCTGTTAAATGGATTGACTGCACACAGAGTTAAAAAAAAGCCTGAAAACAGTCCGTAGATGCTCAAAATAATTATTTCCGTCGAAAATAATTTGTTTTTAAGTCCTTTCAGTTCCGATATGTATCCGATAATTTTTATGATTAATATTTTTAAAACACAATAAAGGCATACGGCTGTTGCAATGACTGCAAAAAGTTCCAATGGAGTTTTCGATATGCCTGCATCTTTTTCGATTAAGTAAAAAAAGGCAGAAATAATAAATATCGAAAAAATCACAAACAAATTTATTGTGCGTATAAAAAAACGCGGAAAATTGTGATAACTTATAAGTTTATTTTGTTTTGAAAATAATGCAATTCTAAGCAGTATGATGTTTTTTTTCGAAAATATAAGCACAACAATATAAAGCAGCAATAATCCCGAAATCAGCCAGCTTGCAGCTTCTCTGTTACCAACGAATACGTTTGGTGGCATTTCGGCAATTAATGATGCATGCAGCAGTTCGGGTTTGCTGTTCGGCATTTCTGTTGCCGGCGGCGCTGTGTCTGTCGAAATATCAATATCGGGACAGGCGCAAAACGGCGCATCGCAGCATGTATTGTGCAACCTGTTGACTGATATGTAATCGGAAGTTAATGTCATTTTTATTTTTAATAAGTTTAACCGCCTGACCGTTTTGCTTTGTAGCCTGCTTTTGCAAGCAATTCTATTATTTTATTACAGAAATCGCCTTGAATAATTATTTCTCCGTTTTTCACCGAACCGCCTGTGCTGCATTTGGTTTTGAGTTCTTTGCCGAGGTTTTTTAAATCTTCGTCTGTTCCGATGAAGCCTTTAACAAGCGTAACTTTTTTACCGTGTCGCTGTTTTTTATCAAGGCAAACCGTCAGATTTTGCTGGCGAGGCGGCAGTGTTTGCTGTTCGTTGCCTGTGTTCGTAGATGTGCTTATCCAGTCGGGATTTGTTGAATATACAATATTTGGCTGTGATTTCCAATTGTTATTTTTCATGTTGTATCGAATTAAAAAAGTGTCTAAAAAGTTTTTGCTTTTTAGACATTTTTTTGATAGTGTTATTGAAAACTAAAATAAAAAAAATAATATAACAACAAAAATTTAATATTCCCAAAAATCGTGTTCGGTATTTATTATCTCATTTTCCAGCCGTAATGATTCAAGCATTGCTTCTAATCCCGAACGGCTGTAATCATCAACGTGTCTGTTGTTCATCGAAAGTCCTTCGGAAATTACGCGGGACGAGAATTTGCGGCGTTGAAACACGTCATCGTATGACATTGGCGCTGCTTCGTTTTTACTTGTGTAGCACAGCGTTTTTGCCAAATATTTACGTGCATCGGGATAATATATCCAGAATAACTGTTTTTTTGAATAGTCGCTTGTTTTTTCTTCATCGCCGTCGGCTGTCGCTATTGAGCGTTGAAATACTCTGACGGGACAAATTCCTACTATGCGTACAAACATTTGTGAATAGCGTTTGTCGAAAAACCATTCTTCCGTTACAAGCAGTTCCTTAACTTCGCCCCAGTTGAAATATCCTTTTACAAAAATTGTCGTATCTCCCGATCCGTCCAGTTTTTCTTCAACATATTGTCTGTCCTGTGCATCAAACTGTTCGCGAATGGCTTTAATTGAAAGTGTATCTGTAAAATCTTCATTATAAGCAACGATTTCGCCTTTTTCTATTCCATCTACCAAACTTTGTATGAAACTTTTATGTGTGCTCAATTCAATTGTCGGGAAATATAAAGGGTGATTTATTTTTTCGCTCAATTCGATGGCGCGCCATATTTTACGTTGCCATACAACGTCGGCTTCTTCCGTTTCGGGATATGGCACAACATTGCGTTCCGTCATATTTTTTTTAGGAAGATTCGTTCCTGCAACAAGGCTTTTCTTTTTTGCCTGCTGTTCGGTTTTTTGCGCCGTATTAACATTTTCCTGTGCAAATATGTTTAAGGAAAATATTAAAGTTAAAATTATCAGTAAAATATTTTTTTTCATGATCTAAAAATTATTTTATTCTTATGTCTAATGTTGCCAACTCAACTTCTCCTGCCGGTCCTTTTGCTTTTATATCTGAAATAAATATGCGTTGTCCGGGTTGCAAGTTGTTAAACAGCGCTTTTTGTGCTGCTGAAAAATATGCTCCGCTCGAGGCTTCTTCTCTTTCGTATCCGCCTCTGCCCGTAGAACTTACCCGAAACGAGGTAACATTGTATTTCAAATCAAATTCAAAATCGTCGGGCATTTTTGCTACAAGTCCCTGCGATGATGCGAGTTCGCCTTTTGTTGCTGTTTTTCCTGTTACTCCGCTTACTGCTGCAATTGGCGTAGGAAGTTTTTTTACGCGAAATACCTGCGCTTTCATTGGTTGATGAGTTCCGTTAATTTCGGCTGATACGGATATTTCGCAAGTTTTGCTTCCTGCGTTCGGATTTACAATATATCCTGCTCCTTCTTTACGAAGCACGCCTCCGTTGCATGATGCCGAAATTTTTTCCTGCGGTACGCCCGAAACGGAAATTTCAACGGGATTATCAACTCCAAGGTAAAATACGTTCATTTTTGTGGGCGATATTACTGCCGCCGCCTCTCCTACCTGATATGGAAACTCGAAATTTACCTGCTGCATTCCATCCGGTCCCGGATATTCCACGATCCCAGTAAGGCGATGCATTCCGATTGCGTTTTGTATACCTTTGTACATAATTTGACCATGTTCATCCGACTGGTAAACGCTTCCGCCAATTTTTGCCGTTGGTCTGACGCTTGGGTCGTATGCCGCTAAAAATATTTTTGTTTCAAGCAGATTTCCTTTTATGATGTAGCTTGAATTTGGAATAACGGCAACCTGAATGTTTGAAAATTTAAATGTTGCCGCATCTATCTGTTCAAGTAAATGGCTCATCATTTGCGCTTCGCAGTTGCGTACGTCTAATGATATTGACGACAGGATTGCCAAATCGGAAATTGCCGGAGCATTGTAAAATGTTGCATATACCCAGTCTTTATTTTCATCTACATCTTCTACTTCGGCGGTTATGAGCATTCCTTCTATTGTAGAAATAAGTTTTCTGCCGTTGTCTGTTTCCGATAATATTTCGGTAAGACTGGTTTTGTACTTTTCGATTTTTTCTTTTAATTCATAACCTAATCCCTGTGATTCTTCATTTCCATATAAAAGTTGGGTTCCTACGTCCGTATCTTCTCTGTTTTCGAGTTTGTAATTGCTTAAATCTCCTGTATAAAGACGGGCTTTTTTACCGTCTGCCTTATATATCAGTTCATGTTTCAGCGAATCGATATAATCGGAAAGTTCCTGTGTTTTGTCTTTTACTGTTTGAGCCTTATCTTTCCAAGGTTTTACCTTTTCAACAGATGAATTTTCGGCGGCAATATCAAAATTACTGAACCGGCTTTCGTTGTTTTGTTTAACAATATCTATTGACTGTCCAAATCGACTTTCGATAGTTTCGAATGCATCAAGCACTTCGTTCGACACATTTAATGCCAGCATTGCTGTCAGCACCAAATACATCATATTTATCATTCGCTGACGTGGATTTAAATTTCCCTGTGCCATTTTTCTATCTTATCTTAAATTTGTTATTGCTGTTAGCATATTTCCATAAACCGAATTTAATCTTGATACATTTTCGGTTAATGATTTCATTTGTACGGACAATTCTGTTGATGTTTGCACGGATTTTTTCACATCTGCAACCAGCGATATAACTTCTTTGTTGAGTAATCCGTAGGCTTGCTGATACTGTTGATTGTCTTTCAACTGCAATTCAAACGATGATGTTACGTTTCCTATTGTTTTATTAAGAGTATTCAACTGTAACTCGAACGATGAATTTACCGCTCCTATTGTTTTGTTGAGTGAAGTCAATTGAAATTCAACAGATGAGTTTATTGCTCCAATGTTTTTGTTCAGTGTATTTATATGTTCGCCGTATACGTACATTGCTTTTTTAGAGTTTTCTATTCCTGTTTGGGTTTCATTTGCAAACGCAGATACGATTTTTGCCGTTGATACGTATGTTTCGCTTAATGCGTTGGATGTATATGCTACATTTGAAACTGCCTGATTTGCATTAATCAAAGTAGCTGCCAACTGTTGCGAGCCTTGCGAAACTGCTGCCAGCGATGTCAGATTTTTAAGAGATTCATTCAGTTTGTTTAGCCCATCTTTTACACTGTTTACCTGAGATTGTTCAATACTGAAGTTAAAATCCAATTGCGAGCCTGTATTTGCTTTTGCTCTGTTGATTTGTTTAGCTTCGCCGGATGCCAGTTCCAGTTCGGGATATATATTTTCCCAATTATACTTTTTGGGCATGGTTTCAAGTGCGGATAAAATGAAAATAAAAAATTCGGTCATCATACCGATAGTAAGCATTATTCCTGCTCCTGTCCAGTGTTGAAGTTTAAAAAGTGCGCCAATAATAACAAGCGCTGCGCCTAATCCATATGCAACATGGATTAATTTTTGAAAAGCCGGTCTGTCGAAAAAATTCACCATAGTTTTTTATATTTTAATTGTTTTTATTTGTTTATTTATTCATTCCCATATATGATCTCACACAACGAAATCCTATATATGAACGTGATTTTTCCTGATATTCAAATGTGCGTGCTCCGCATTGCAGGTAATAAGCAATATCTTTCCACGAGCCTCCGCGTATTACTTTACGTTTCAATGCCGGCGGGTCTGATTTTTTTGCATTATACGAATACGTAGGCGACAAGTCGTGATAGAACGAATAAGCATTTTCGTCGTATGCGTTAGTTGTCCATTCGGCTACGTTTCCTGCCATGTCATAAAGTCCGAAGTCGTTTGGTTCGTACGAGCCTACGGGCAGCGTTCTTACGCCTCCGTCGAGGTCATATTTTCCGCGTTGCGGTTTGAAGTTTGCCAGATAGCAGCCATTTATATTTGTAGTATACGGACCGCCCCATGGATATGTTTGCATTGGAAGTCCTCCGCGCGATGCGTATTCCCATTCTACTTCTGTCGGAAGTCGATAATTATGAGGCATTTCGCCTTTGTGCCGTATTTCTGTTTCGGTTCTGAAATTACAATATGCCAGAGCTTGTTGCCATGATATTCCTACAACAGGATAATCGTTGTAGGAAGGATGCCAAAAGTAGCGAATCATAAACGGTTCGTTGTATGTGAATTTATAATCGCGCATCCAGCAAAGTGTATCAGGGTAAATATAAACCGAATTTCTGGTTATAAAGTCGCCGCGATTTTTTATTTCTACTTCTTCGCCTTCATCATTTATAATAGTGCCTTCGTATGAATTAGTTTCAGGGTTCCAAATGCCTCGGGCTGCTTTGTCGAAATCTATATTTTGCCATTCGTAAATCAATGTTCTTACATCATATTCTTTTTTGCCCATCAAGGCTTCTTCTCCCGAGAAGTTGAATTCGTTCAGAATTTCGCGAATGCTTTGGTCTTTCAAGTTTATTTTTTCTCGCCAGTTTATAAGAGGCTCGTCAAGCGGAGTGCCATCTTCGTCTTCAACTACAAGAAATTCTTCATATTCCTGTCCGAGCCGTTTTCGCAGATTGTATTCTTTCACATAACTTACAAAGTCACGGTATTCGTAGTTTGTAATTTCCGTTTGATCCATCCAGAAGGCATCTACGGTTTCGGTACGCTGATTAGTATTGAACGACAGCATAATGTCTTCGTCGCTTACGCCTAATACATAATGTCCTCCGGGGACAAGCACCATTCCTTTTGGCGGAATTTCCGATCGTTTGATACCGGCTGCGCCTCTGACTTTTCGTTTGTCGTGAGGCACCCACGAGCCGCCCATTTCATTATTTCCTTTTTTGAATAGCGAACATCCTGTCATTAATCCACTCATTAAGATACATATTAAAATGTTCAGTGTTAATAGTTTTCTCATATTATTAATTTTATAAATAACGAATACTTTTACGTTGATTATTTCCTTTGCCTGTTGATATTGAGAAGCGGTAACTCACCAAAAATTCGTGAGCGCCGCCGCCGTATTTTTGTATGTCTGTTATAAAATAGTCATACGAATATCCGATTTTTAAGTTTTTCATTAATTCCAGACCTGCATTAAAAACTATTGCTTCATCGAATCTGTATGATAATCCTGCCCAGTATTTTTTTCTGTAGAACAGATGCGAGTTTACGCTGTATTTTCCAACGCCCAAATCTGTGTTCACATAAACGGATGGACGCAGTTCGTAATCGTCGGTAAAGCCGAATGTAAGGCGGTAGCCTGCCATGGCGTAAAATGTTCTTCCGAAAGTTGTTTTTTCGCTTGCTTTTGTCATTGCTGCGCGGTTTACGTGCATGCACGATATTCCTGCGAAAAATTTATCGTTTGTATAATATACGCCTAATCCTGCGTCAAATGTTGTTGTATTTACGTCTCCTGTGGGAATTGCTATATCGCCTGTGCTGCCGTCGGGTAATCGCCAGTCGCTTTGGTCGAATTTGCTGTTTATCATTCCGAGCGATATGCCGACGCCAAGTTTGCCTGTCGAAAGTTCGAATATATACGAATAACCCAGATTAAATCCCGGTGTTTTCAAAAATCCTATTTTATCGTTGAAGAATGACATGCTGACGCCGCTGTTTATAAAGTTAAGCGGTCCGTTAATATTTAATACTGTTGTAACGGGCGAGCCATCAATATCTTTTGTTTGCATACGATTAACGGCAGTTGCGCAAAACAGTTCATCCTCAATACCGTAACTTCCGGGATTGATGTATCCCGTATTAAATACGCCTTGACTGAAATAACTGTCCTGCTGCGCAATAGAATTTATCGGAAATAGCAACGTAGCTATCATTATTAATTGTTTTATCACTGTATTTTTTTCAAAAAATCAACTTTTTCATTTCAGTTGAATTGCAAAGTTATATATTTTTTATTTATCAACAATATTTGTGAATAAATAATTTAATTTAATCGTATTTTTTTCAATTTATTAACATTCTCTTTTTTTATTTTAATCCATTTTTTGCACTTCTTTTATCCAAAGTACAGGTATATTCTTTTTACATGCTTCCTGATAATCGTCAAATGTACAGGCTTTTATTTTTGTTTTTTTGCCTTTTGAAATTTCCATCCACCATCGATTTGTTATGTTGCTCTTATAAAATGTTAAATTTGATGAGTTTCCCATATCGACTATGAATTTTTTGAATTTGCTTTTCGACGGAATTTCAATGATTCTGTATGAAAGTCCATCCATAAAATGCCAGACTGTTTGCGCTGCAAGTTTGTTTGCAAGTGTATTGTCGCTGTTGCTGCAAACGATGTTTATGTGCGATATTTTGCCTGAAAGTCCTGCGCAGTTGGCAATAGAGCAAAGTTCTTCGGCGTACAGACCGTTTGGTGACTGTGTTGTTCCGCCGTCGCTGTGCCGTACTGCCGAAAGGTCGACAGCCATAAAATTGCTGTCGCGCAGCAGCGGTTCAATGCTGTTCGGATTGCTGCGATATTCGCACAGCCGTACTGTTGTGCAATTGTTGCTGTTGAGTTTGTCTATCAGTATCCTGTCCGAAAAATAATTTTGGTAGCCGATTACGGATATTTCGTTTTTGCTGTCCGATATTGCTGCAATGTGTTTGTTTTCGGATCTTATGTCGGACAGTATCAATGCCGTACCTGATTTTTTTTCCTGTTGAATTTGCAGTATTGCCGACGAAATTTCGTCATCGTCGCACAAAAAAACAGCGTTCAGTTTTTTACTGTTTATTTTAGTAATTAATTCTCTGATTATGTTCTCGTTAAATGCAAAATTTCCCAGGTCAAGTATTTTTATGGTTTGGTTATTTATATATAAGGTATTAAATTCGTTTCGTATTTTTGAGAAAGCGTTTTTATCGGTGTTTTTTGCAATTCCTGCTATTGCGACGGTAAAATGGCTTTTTGCTTTGCCTGCGAAAAAACTGTCACTGTCGGCAAACGTAACAGCGCTGCCGATTTTAGATGATTCATCGTTCCTGATTATTTCAGGCGAATTGCCTTTATTATTACTTTTTTTCATTCACCTTGTCTTTATTGTTATAAGCAGAAGGTTTGTTTTTATAACTTATTTTTTTGCAAATGTAAAAATTATTTTTTAAACGCCGCTTTTTTTTATTTTTTATTTTTATTTTTATTTTTTTGTGTTTCTATCAGAGCGAGGCAATCATCGCGTGTAAGCGTTGTGGGGTCTTGTTTTTTTGGTATTTTATAATTTTTGCCATCGTATGTGATATAAGGTCCGTAAAATCCGTTAAGAACTTCTATATCGCCGAATTTTGCTATGTTTTTTTCATTATCTTTTTTCCGTTTTTCTTCTATAAGTTCTATTGCGCGTTCTATTGTTACCGTATACGGGTCGTCAACGTCTTTTTTCATCGAAATAAATTTGGAATCGTGAAGCACATAAGGTCCGAAACGTCCTGTTGATGCAACAACTTCCTTGTTTTCGTATTCGCCTATTATGCGTGGAAGTTCAAACAGTTTCATGGCTTCGTCGAGTGTAAGCGTTTCGATGAGTTGTCCTTTTTTGAGGCTCGAGAATTTTTTTTCGGGGTCGTCGTTATCGCCAAGCTGTACGATTGGTCCAAATCGCGCTATGCGTGCCGATACCTGTTTTCCGCTTTTCGGGTCGATGCCCAGAATGCGCTCGGCGTTTGTGTTTTGTGAATTTTCGAGCGAATCGTCAACTTTTTTATGAAAAGGTTTGTAAAAATTGTTGAGCATCGCAATCCAGTCTAACTTTCCATCGGCAATTTCGTCAAAATATTCTTCTATTTTTGCCGTAAACTGATAGTTCAGAATTGTGGGAAAGTTTTCGGTAAGGAAATCATTAACTACTATTCCTATGTCGCTGGGAAAAAATTTTGATTTTTCAACGCCTGCAATTTCTTTCAGGATTTCCGATTTTATATCGTTCGATTTCAGCCTGAGTTTTGTGCAGTTGCGCTCTGTTCCGGGTCTGTCTTCTTTTGCTACGTATCCGCGAGTTATGATTGTCGAAATTGTAGGCGCATAAGTTGACGGGCGACCTATTCCAAGTTCTTCCAGTTTTTTCACCAGACTTGCTTCCGTATATCGCGGCGGATGCTGCGAAAAGCGTTGTGTTGCAGTGATTTCCTTGCGTGCTATGATTTGTCCTGCAACAAGTGCAGGCAGCAATCCTGATGTTTCCGTATTTTCGTTGTCGTCGTCGTTTGATTCCATATAAACTTTCAAAAATCCATCGAATGTGATTATTTCGCCTGTTGCCTGAAATTTTTC
>JAIRKV010000268.1 GCA_031259935.1 Prevotellaceae bacterium
CGGCGGCATACGCTTTCACGTAGAGAAAATGGAAAAGCCGAAGAGAAAGGACTATGATACACTGCTTGAATATTTGGAAGCCGAAAAACGTTATGTAACTCAAAATTCGAGGTCGGACAAGACGATAATAGAAATGCACAAGGCAAAAGATTTCAAGAACAGTTATGCAAGGGTAAGGGCAGTATTGTCGGACAAAAACAAGGCAACAGAGGTAAAGGTAAAAGCGGTAACGGATTTCATAAAAGGCTATTTGAGCGAGGGGCAACTTAACAGTCCTTCGATAAAAAGACTATTAACGCAGATAGAAAAAGCGGCAGGAAGCAGGACAAATGATTTGGGCAGGATATTTAATACGGTATTTCATGAAGTAATAAGCAATCAGATAAAAAACGGGCATAAAATAATCGAAGAGTTGCTTGATATAAAGGCTACGAAGTTAAATGCGAAAGGACAGCGTGAGGGCAAAAAGATAGACAATGAAACCAGAGTAGCCATAGGAACGCTGAAAGAAAATATGCAGAGGTCGGCAAATGATATTAAAGAACTGATAAAAGATAAAAATGATATTATAGAAGATAAAAAGGCAAGCGAAGACAGTAAAAATGAAGCGAAGCAACAACTTGTTGGTTTGTTAATGGCTAATGCTTACAGCGAAAAAATAAATAATGCGATAGCAGATATAAAAGCGTTAGAAGCAGAAATGAAGCAAACGGGTAACGAAAAAGTCAAGCAAAATCTATCGGAAGCGTTAAATAACATGAAGACAAATTTGGCTATTAATATTACAACTTTTAATAAAGAATTAAAATCTTTTATTGATGGCGGTAAAAGTAGATACAAAGATGCCATAGAAAAGAAATTGGAACACAAAAAAGAGTTGCTTCACAAGGCTAATTCGGCAACAAAGGGCGTTAAAGAGAATATATTTGAGGCAAAAAGTTCTATGTTAAGAGATACAGCAGATTTTATAGCAGCACCGCTTCGGTCGCTTAATCATATATTAAAACGCATATCTATACATGCCGTTGATGGCAAAAGCGAATTATATCATTACGCAAGCGAAACATGGCACAAAGCAGCGGAAAGTGAATATAATAATATAGAAAACCGCAGGAAAGAATTTGAAGTTGAATTGGGCAACCTGTTTGGTTATGGAAAGAAAAATGCTATATTAAAACTGTTAAAACTGACGCATAAAAGTTCGAATATTATAGTAAATTATGAGGGAGAAGAATTAGATTTGACATACGGCAATGCTTTGGCAATAGTGTTGTGGAACAGACAGGATATAGGAGCGGCAACGCTTGCTGAAATGGGAATAGATGGACATTATATAGAAACGCAGTTAAAAGAGACGGCAAAAGGTCGTGCGCTTTTAAAACTTGGGAATTGGATGACAGATGTTCATTTGCCTGAACATTGGGCAAGGCATAACGAAGAATATAAAAAGCGTCATGGCACTGATTTAGGTAAAGAGGATAATTATTTCCCGCTTAAAAGATTAAAGTCTAAGTTAAGTACCGACAAAGATATAGCATCGGACACAGAAAACAGCAAAGGAGTAAAAGGTACGGCAAGCGCAACGAGAGAACGAACAAATAATTTGCGTGATTTGAATATTAAGGCGGATGCAATAGAGATATTTCTTAATTACATTAACGAGATGGAACATGAGACGGCATTCGGACAGTTTAAGGAAGACATGAATATACTGATTAACAGCCGTACATTCACAAATAAACTTAATACTTTACATCCTGACCTTGCTAAATATTTTGAGGAAGCGGTAAAGTTGGCATACTCGGGCAGAACGAGGAAAGGCGATGAGGGTAAGATAGTAGATATATTAAAAAACGTTAATGCAGCAAAGATAGCGTTTAGGACGGATACGTCTTTAAAGCAGGCAATATCGGGCATTGCAGTCCTAACCGAAGCAGACAGCAAAAGAATAGCGTTGGAATTAGGGAAAACGCTTGTCAATGTGGGTGGCAGTTATAAGTGGGCTATGAAAAATTTACCGCTGTTTAGGAAGCGGGTAAGCGATGCTAATGCCGGTAACGAAAAGGTAAGGTTTAAAGAGAGCGACAGGAAGTCGTTAATGCGACGTGGCATGTGGCTTAACAGAAAAATGGACGCTATTACTGTGGCAGTATCGGCAAGAGCGGTATATAATATTCAAAAAGAGACTTATCTTAAAATGGGATATTCTGAAAATGATGCAGATTACAGAGCCAAATTAGATGCTACCCGCTATTTCAATGAAACGCAACAATCGGCTGAAAGTTTTTACCTGTCGCCTTTTCAGGCAGATGCAACTATGTTGAAAGCAGTAATAACATCATTCAGGAATGCAGATATAGCCAATCAGCGCAAGGTTATGGAAGCAGCAAGGGAATTTTCAAAAAACACACAGGATATGTATGAAAGCGAATATAAACGTCTTATAAGAGATGGTTTGAGCGAAGATACAGCCGACAAGTGGGCAAAAGAAAGAGCATCGAAAGCGAAAAGACGTGCTGCATGGCAACTTTGGATGTACAGTTATGAATTGAAATTTATTTGGAATGTATTTAAAAATGCAGGTGCGACAACGATATTAAGAGCATTGTGGGAAGGAGATGATGACAGACTTTACGAAATACTAAAACATTCGTCAATAGATGCAGTCTTATCACCTGTTTCGGGTATGGCTTTCGGCGATGCGGCGCAAGATATATTTAGCACGATTGCAAAAGGGGAAAAACAGTTTCATTCGTTTTCAGAAAGTACGCTTATACAAGATGTAATGGATGTGATATATGCAGGTAAAACCCTTATTGAACGGGGCGAATGGGAGGGATTTGCGGCTAATTTGGCGAGAGTATTGATAGAAGGCAAGGTTGGGATAGATATTAAAACAGTTGCAAATTGGATGCTTGCAACAGAAGATTTAGTAAGAGACGGCATTTGCGATAAAGAAGATTTGATTTTATTTTATAAGAGATTACTTGCTGTAAGAGACACGTCTTTGTGGAACTCAATTCGTATGATAAGGGATGATGAATTGCCTTTAACCAAAGATGAAATGCGAGATTTATCACGGAAAGAAGAAATAGCAGAAGTAACAAAGCGATTAAATAAATATATAAATCGTGTGGCACGGGCTTATAGATATAAAGATCGACTGGTATTAGGCGTTGGTGGGCGTGAAATAGATATTTCCGACAGAGAAACGACTCATATTAATGACCTTGACATATCGAAAATAATGGCTGATTATATGCAGGCTTATATAGAAAGATTGGAGTTTAGGGAAGAGAATAAAGAAATTTTAGAAAAGATTGAGCAAGCGAAAAAGATAGAGGATAAAATAAGATATACTCCGATAAGTGAATGGGATGATGTAGAAGATTTTGCGACATTGATTTATTGAATATTGATAATTTTTTTGCAGTGTGATATAAATGCATATCTTTGTATTCGGGGTAATTTTAATTAATTTTTTATATTTTTTATTTTATTTTCTATCAGTTCGTATTTTTTTTTGACGTATTTATTAAATTCTACAAATTCTTTATATTTTTTTATTGCATAAGCCACAGTGGAATAGTCGTAGTTTACGTTTTCAAACAGAATGCCAATGTCTTGCAGTGTGAGCCTGTCGCTGTTGTATTTATCTATAAAATAAATTATTGCGTATCGGGCTTCTACTATTTTTCTGAAACGGCGTTTTTGGTCTATTTCTTTGAATGTTAAGCCGTAAATATTGCAAACGATGTTGATTATTTCATTTGGTTTTATAACGTTATTCATTTTTAATTATATTTGGTTTGTTTCAGTATTTTATATCAATTTTTCGTATTCACAAATGAGTTCGTCAAAGTTTACTCTTACAATATTTCCATGCAGCAAATTATGTTCTATCTGGTTGTGTAATTTGCGTTTTGCAGGATATAAATCTATTTCGTCTTCGTATTTTCGGATGCCAAGAATTACAGTTGAATGATTTTTTTTGTTACATATTTCTGCAATTTTGGACAATGACAGGTCTGTATGTCGGCGCAGGAAATAAAACAGGCTGTAACGTGCGGCGACTATCAGTCGTGTACGTTGTGGCTGTATGATTTCTTCAAACGATAATTCATAATGCCAGCAAACCGTGTTAATGATTTTATAATGATCAAATTCTGTCATAATTCTTTGTCATTTAACAGTTTATTTTCTGAATGATTTGTTTACAAAATGAAGTCGGTCGAACATTTCGTTCATGCGGTCGTAGATACGTTGTTCGTAATAGTCTGATAATCCTGTTTCGTCCAGATTGCTTGTTGCTATTGTAAATTTCATTTGGTCGTATCGGTAATATAGAACATCGGACAGGGGTGCGATGCTGTTGCCAAACGTTTTTACTGTTTGCGGCTCGCAGCCTAAATCGTCAATAAAAAGTAATTCGGCGTATTTTATTTCGCCAAATCGTTCTTGTTCTTTAAGCGCAGTGTCTGTTATTTTTATAGCAGATATTCGCTGAAATTGTTTACGTTCTGACGACACGGGCGAATAAAATATTTTATCGACAATATTGCAGATTGCGCTGGCAAGGGTTGTTTTTCCGTTGCCTACTCCGCCGTATATCAGCAATCCTGTTTTGCGACTTGTCATATTCAGCCATTTGGCTGCTGCGCTGATAGTTGCATTGGATATTTCGTTCATTGTGCCGTTTCGTGTCAATACGATATTTTCGTATTCAATTTTTATCAATTCTTCGAGCGTGTCGCTGTAGCAGTCGGGTATTTTAAAACGTGGTTTTATATTTTGCCGTTGCTGCATCAGGTACAGGCGCAAATGGTCTGGTGTTAGTTTGTCCATTTTTTGTTTCTTTTAGAGGGAATAATCCCTGATATTCGTTTGCAATACTTTGATTAACAATTTGTTCTGCTGTCAGAATATTGTTGTTGCTTAATTCTAACAGTTTTTTGTAACAGATTTCAATTCCCATTTGGGATTTAAAAGGTTTTTTGATTTGTTTCCTGTATTCGAGCCAGTACAGAAAAAGAGTTTTAAATTTTTCGTCGATAAAATCGAGTTTAAATTCTTTTTCTTTTTTTGCGCAATTTTTTTCTTTTTCTTTTTTCGGGATAGCAGTTGTTGTATTTTTTGCAACAGTTGAAAAATCGGAAAAATATTTTTTTTGAATTTTTTTTAAAAAATATTTATTATTATTATCTTTCTTCTCTTTCTTATTATTTGTGTCATCCGCGTGTCGCAAATCGGCTTCAACTTCGGGTTGTGTCGTTTGCTGTGTCGTTCGTCTTTGCAAATTACTGTTATTCAAGTCATTAAATGTGTCGTTTGCTGTGTCGCCGTCAGTTTGCAGGTCAAGTTGTGTCGTTTGCTGTGTCGTTCGTCTTTGCAAATCACTGTTATTCAACTCATTAAATGTGTCGTTTGCTGTGTCGCCATTGTATTTTTCGTAATTCGTAAGCGTTATCACATTAATGCCCTGCGAATTGTCGATTGATACCATTTCGTGCCTGACTAATTTTTCAAGAAATATTCTAACTCTCCTTTCGCTCCAATTCCATTTCTTTGTAAGAAATCGGATTGCTGCAGGATATTGCCCACGACTGTATGACACTTCTCGACCTACGATACGCTCAATTTTTACGGTTGCCTCAAATCGTGCCGACTGTATCAAGTCGAGCCACGCTTCGCACTCCGAAAGCGTCCGTGCTTCGTTCCACAAAAAATT
>JAIRKV010000277.1 GCA_031259935.1 Prevotellaceae bacterium
AAAATCCGTAAACGAATTAAGAGAGCAAAACAAGCAGTTGGGTAAAATCGTTAATAGTCTCGACTGGCGCACGCAGGGCGATGAAATCGAGCGGCTGAACAAAATAATAAACGGCAATATATTATCGGATATTCGGTTTGATGTATAATTTCCGTTATAAGAAAATTAACTAATTGTTGTAAACAGCAGCGACAATCAATATTGTGAAAATTGTAAATTCGGCAAGCCATTCTCGTTGTGTAATTTGCGAAAATCTTGTAAGCAAATAAGATACAGAAATACCGAACAGCATAATACCGTATGATTTCATGCCTGATGCAAAAACAGTAACAATAACAGATGTTATAAACAGAAAATAAAACAGGCTGTTAATCATTTTTTGTATTGTTTTGGTGTATTTACTTGTCTTAAACAGAGTAAAGAAAGTTACGGTAAAAACAAAAATCATAAAAAATGCAGCAAAATAATTAAAATCGAATATGCCAAATGACAAATTATTAAAATTGTTTTCAATCGAATACATCATCAAACTTATGTCATGATATGCAAGTTGAAAAATATAAAGCAAAAGCAAAAAGGGCGCAAGTAAGCCTAATATCATGGATACAATGCTTCGCCATGTCATTATGCTGAAAATCCAAATTCCTGCTATCAAATTTATTACGGTTATGATAAAAGAAAATGAAAACATAATGGAAACACCTGAAAAAAAAGCAGCGATGAAAATCGAAGGTATTAATTTGCCTCGATGATATATACGAAAAAGATTATAAAATGCAAAAAGTTGAAAAAACAGCGCACATGAGCTGCCGGCAATATTTTGAGCATCTGTAAAAATGCTTATAACAGCCAAAAATAATATTGCTGCAAGATATTTTCGTTGAGGTAAAATATCGTACGGCGAAAGCATAATTATAAAAGCGTATGAACACATTAACAACAGTAATATTTTTAAAAACATCAGTAAATAAACATTTTTTCCGACAAATAAACTGAAAATGGTATCAACGGGAATAACTGGTTGAATGGTATTGATTTCGGGGAAAACCATTGTTTTTTTCCAAAATAAAACAATAATGCAAAACAAAATAAAAACAAAACGTTTTGTGCCGCGGTGTCGGAAAGTGTCAAGAATCATTTTTTGTAATTTAATATGTCCTGTCCAATATCTTTGCGAAAATACATGTTCTGAAATCTGATTTTTGCAATGCTTTCGTATGATTTTTTCAAAGCGCCTTCAATTGTATCATCAAGCGATGTTACTGCTAAAACTCTGCCTCCCGAAGTTTGCAGTTTATCATCGCAAATGCTTGTTCCTGCCTGAAAAACAATACTTTCATTAACATTTTCCGTTCCGGAAATTTCAATTCCCTTTTTGTATGAATCCGGATATCCTCCCGAAGCGCAAATCACTGTAACTGCCGTTTGTTCAACAGTTTTGCATTGTTTGTTGCCAAGCGTTTTCGTTGCAACTCCTTCAAATAAATCGAGCAAATCGGCATCAAGTCGAGGAAAAACGACCTCTGTTTCAGGATCTCCCATTCGCACATTGTATTCAATCACGTAAGGTTCGCCGCAATTATTCATTAATCCGATAAAAATAAATCCCTGATAATTTATTTTCTCCGCATGCAATCCTGCAATTGTAGGTTCAATAATTTGCGAACAGACTTTTTGCCTGAATGTATCATCTGCAAAACACACAGGCGACACGGCTCCCATTCCTCCCGTGTTTGCGCCTTTGTCGCCTTCGCCTATTCGTTTGTAATCTTTGGCTTCGGGCAATAATTTGTACGAAATTCCATCGGTCAGAATAAACATCGAAACTTCAATGCCTGTCAAAAATTCTTCGATAACAACTTTTTGGCTTGCCGCACCGAACTTTCCGTTAAGCATTTCAGCGAGAGTTGCTTTTGCCGTGTCAATATTTTCGCAAATCATCACGCCTTTGCCTGCTGCAAGTCCATCTGCCTTGAGAACGTAAGGCGCTTTGAGCGTTTCGAGAAATTCAAAACCTTTATTAACGGTTGCAAGTGAAAATGTTTTATATCGTGCTGTGGGAATATTGTATTTTCGCATAAATTCTTTTGCAAAATCCTTGCTGCCTTCAAGCATTGCTCCTTTTTTCGATGCTCCGATTACGGCAATATCCTTTAACTGTTCATCGCTTACAAAAAAGTCGTAAATGCCATTTACCAAAGGTTCTTCGGAACCAACGACAAGCATGTTTATTTTTTCTTTAACACAAAAATTTTTAATTTTTTCAAAATCATTTATGTCGATATTTACATTTTTTCCCAATAATGCCGTTCCCGGATTTCCCGGTGCTATGTACAGATTTTTCAGTTTTTTACTTTGCGTAATTTTCCATGCAAAAGCATGTTCCCTGCCGCCTGAGCCTAATAATAAAACATTCATTTCAAAAAAAATTAACTATAAAAATATATTTGTTTCCGCAAAAATAATAATATTATTCAAAACTTTATATAAATATTTTCAACATATATAATTTGCACATCACAAATTATTTTTACCTTTGCAGTCCTAAAATATGAATTTTTATAAAATAATTTGAAAAAATAAATACAAATGGCTGTCTTAGAGCAAATTAGAACAAAAGCGGGTTGGCTGATTTTAGTTGTTATCAGCATAGCGCTCCTTTCATTTATTATCGATCCTACGTCATTACAAACGGTTAGCAACATATTTTCGTCGATGAATGATGTCGGAGAAATAAACGGTAAAACCGTTCCGTACCAGGATTATTCGCGCCGAATGGAATATTATAGTCAGGTAGAGCAAATACTTTATCAGGGTCAGCAAGGCGAAGGCGCTGCTGAAAGAGTTAAAGAAAATGCATGGTTTTCGTTTATAAACCAGGATGTTTTCGAAAAAGAATATGAAAAAACAGGTATAGATGTTTCGGATATCGAACTTTTAGATTTGGCAAAAGGCAATAATCTTTCGCCTATTGTTATGAATCTTTTTGCCGATCCGAACACAGGGCAGGTGAACTGGGATAATATTAATTTTTTCTGGGCAAATGCAGATGGTAATACCGAAAGACAGCTGTTGATAAATTATCTTGAAGATGAGATAGTAAAAAACAGAAAGTATGAAAAATACAGCGCATTGATTAATAAGTCGGACTATATAAACAGTTTGCAAATAAAAAGCGGAGTTGCCGACCGTTCTACCAATGTTGAATTTAATTATATAGTAAAAAATTACAGTACGGAACGCGACAGTTCTATTGTTGTAACCGACAAAGAAATAAAACAGTATTACAGCGAAAATAAAAATCGCTACGAGCAGACAGAATCGCGCGATGTTGAATATGCGGTTTTTTCTATTCTGCCGTCGGGAGAAGATTTTGAAACGGCTAAGGAAAAAATGGAAATCCTTGCAGTCGATTTTGCAAAAGCAACAGATGCACGCCAGTTTGCAATAGCAAATTCAGAAGTAACGCCATCGGCAAAATATTACCGAAAGGATGAATTAAATTCAGACCTTGCAGAATTTGCATTTTCGGCAACAAAAGACGATATTCTTCCTGTTTATCTTGATAACTATTCATACAAAACGGCACGCATAAGCGATATTAAAAATCTGCCCGATTCGGTTCGCGCCCGTCATATACTTATACGTTATGAACAAACGCAGGAAAGTTATGATGCAGCAAAAAACAAAGCCGACAGTTTATTTAATATGGTAAAAGCAAATCCTGCACTTTTTCCTGTTGTTGCACTGTCAAACAGCGCAGATGGTTCGGCTCAGGCAGGCGGCGATCTTGGCTGGTTTAATGATGGAGCAATGGTTCAGCCATTCAATGATTCCTGTTTTTTTCAACCCGCAGGAAAAATCATGCTGCTTGAAACTCAATTCGGATTTCATATTTTACAGGTAACCGAACGCGGAAAAGAAATAAAAAAAGTACAGATTGCTATCATTGAACGCGAAATAAGACCAAGTCAAGCAACGCTGAACAGCATTCATTCAATGGCGAATGATGTAATAGTTGCATGTGAAAAAAAATATGACAAATTTATTGCATATCTGCAAGAAAAAGGCATTGAACTGAAAAAGGAAAATCAGGTGCAGCGCTCCGCAACACGCTTTGGAAATTACAACGAAGCACGCGACCTGATACGCTGGATTTATGATGCAAATATTAATGATATTTCAGATATAATTGAAATTGAAAACAGACAGCAACTTATTATTGCCGCTGTTACAAAAATCAGAGAAACAGGATTTTCGCCCATCGAAGATGAAAGATCTGTAATTGAAACAACACTGAAATTAGAAAAAGAACATCAAGCCGAAGCAGAAAAAATGAAACAGGCAATGACCGAAGTAACAACTCTCGAAGAACTTGCCGCAAAACTTGAACTGGATGTAAAACAATCGGTTGATGGAACAAATTTCGGCTCTATGTATATTTCAGGTTTGGGCGTTGAACCAAAATTAGCGGCAGCAGTGAGCGGCAGCGAAGAAAACAAACTGTATGGTCCAGTTGTTGGCGATATGGGAATATATGCTTATTCTGTTACAACAAAAAAAATTGATGAAGGCTATACCGAAGAACTTGAAAAAAACCGAATTATAAGAATGTCGGCAAACAAGTCATTTTATAATATTCTCATAAAAGCAGCAAAAATAAAGGATTTACGTCCAAAATTTTTCTAAATAACTGAATTTTAATAATAATTAGAAGAACGAAATTACATAAAAGTAATTTCGTTCTTTTTTTACACAACATCATATTGAGAGAAAGATATTTCGCATACTTATACCAAACTGCTATCAAAATAACCTGAAATTTAAAGATATTTTATTGATAATCAATTTATGCAAATTACATTTTGATAGCAGTTTGGTATAAGTTAATAATCAAGCGCTGTTTTTGGTTTTTTCACAAGTAAGCAAAACGTCATTACGAGAAGCCCAGCGACGAACAATAAAAATATCCCGTCAGGAATAGAATGTTGGTAGAAATTTCACCACAACCAAAGATTACGTGCGGCAAACAAACAATAAAATTATCCCCAAAAAAACAGAATGTTAATAGAAAAATTGAGAAAGATTTCATCTCTTATATCTGTTTTTTATATTTGCTGGTCGGGAAAAATACGGGATTAATCGATTTTATATTTGAAATAACTAACTTTGCACAGTACATTTGCATAAATATTTAAAAATTAAAAATTATGAAAAAAATTAAAAACAGATGCTTTCTGCGAGGAGAGTATGTATTCGGAATTATTCTGATATTATTGGGAACTTTATTTTTACTGTTTAATCTGGGTCTTTTGGGAAAAAGCATGAGAAGCGTGATTTTTTCATGGCAAATGTTATTGACTGTTTGCGCCGTTTTTTTGTTGTTGTACAGGCGTTTTTTCAGCGGTATTGCAGTATTGGTCTTTGCATTATTTTTTATCATTCCGAAACTGGTTGAGGCTTGCCCCGACATTTTCGAATGGTTCGGCTATGATTTTGCGGACAAATACTGGCCTGCACTGTTGATTTTCTTCGGAATACTGATTATTATCAAACTGTTTTTTCCGAAATCGGCAATAAGCAGTCACGACAAAATATTTTCGAGCAATTCGACAGGTAAATATTACAGCAAAAGAAAAAAATGTAATTGCGGATGTGATGATTGTAACTGTAATTGCAATTTTGAACGAAATGCCGTATTCGGTTCGATTGAAGAAATTATTCTTGATCCTGTATTTAATGGTGGAAATATCAGTTCGGTTTTCGGAAGTATTGAACTGGATTTACGCAAAACAACAATTCCCGAAGGCGATACGGAATTGGAAGTCAATTCGATATTCGGCGCAATTACTTTATATGTTCCTGATAACTGGAATGTAGAATTGCGTGTAAACAATATTGCCGGTGGATTTTCAGACAATCGAAACATAAACGGTACGATAGATTATTCGCGCAAATTAATCATAAATGGCAAATTTGTATTTAGCGGCGGCGAAATAAAAAGTTAAACAAAAAAATGTCTGCTGTCAAAAATAAACAATATTTGATAATATACGTTATCGTATGGGCAGTGTTTGCTTTTTTGCAGGTACTGTCCATATATTCCGTTTCTGCGCTTCCGGTTGATTTGCTGTTGATTGACACGTTTACACGCCATATATTGCTGATTCCGACTGGCATTTTGATTTATAATATAACAAGATATGCAAAATATGAAAAATTGCCGTTGCTGCAGCAGGCTGTAAATTATTCCGTTTTGGCGCTGATTTCAATTTTATTCTGGTTAATTATCAGTTATATAATGGATTATCTGCTTGCAGGCAGCGAGTTCACCCAAAAACTTTTAGATATTCTTCCATTTTACATCTTAACAGGATTTATGTTTTATCTGATTCTGATTTTATTTTTAAAAAACAAATTAATTCTCTCAAAATCAACCGAAAATATAAAAGAAAATATTGAACATCATAAAAATACTGTTCAAAACAACGATATGCAGTCTGCAAAAAATGCTGAAATACTGGAACACATAGCTGTGAAGTCAGGACAAAAAATATATGTTATTCCTGTAACGGATATTATTTATTTACAAGCATTTGGCGATTATGTTTATATTTTCATCGATAACGGAAAATATTTGAAAGAGCAAACAATGAAATATTTTGAAAATAATTTGCCTCAACAGTTCATCAGAATACACCGCTCGTACATAGTTAATATTCAATTAATTTCACGTGTTGAACTTTATAAGAAACAAAATCATTTACTCATGCTGAAAAATGGTCATCAAATAAAAATAAGTTCAACAGGTTATAAATTACTAAAACAAAAGTTGAATTTATGATTTTTATCGAAAAAAGAAAAGCCCGCTTAAACGGGCTTTAATATTATTAATTGATAATTATCTGCATGCAACGCATGGTTTCAGTTGCTTGAAAAAATCATTACCTTTATCATCGACCAGAATAAATGCGGGAAAATCAACAACTTCAATCTTCCATATCGCTTCCATTCCAAGTTCGGGATATTCAATACACTCAACTTTTTTAATATTGTTCTGCGCTAAAATCGCCGCAGGCCCTCCTATACTGCCGAGATAAAATCCTCCGTATTTTTTGCAGGCATCAGTAACCTGCTGGCTGCGATTACCCTTTGCAATCATAATCATGCTTCCGCCATGCTGCTGAAACAAATCAACATACGAATCCATACGTCCTGCCGTTGTCGGTCCAAACGAACCCGATGGCATTCCTTGCGGAGTTTTAGCAGGTCCGGCATAGTAAATCGGATGTTCTTTGATGTATTGCGGCAATCCTTCGCCTTTATCTATCCGTTCTTTAAGTTT
>JAIRKV010000290.1 GCA_031259935.1 Prevotellaceae bacterium
CGCCGGGCATTATTGTGGCAAATGCAAAAAAATAAGAAAATAATATCAAAAAAAAGTACTTTTTGAGCAAAAAATCACCAAAAAATCTAAAAACCCGCCTGAAAACATGTTTCAAAAATTAACTTTGACAAAAAAACTCAAATTTTTTCAATAAATCAACTTTATTGAACTTTTGCAAAGGTCTCAACAAATGATTTCACCACTTTTTAAGGAGCAACTGTGAATATAACACAGAAAGTGTTAAAAAAAACGCTGCGGTTCTGTAAAAAAATCGTTTCGATATAATGTGGCTAAATTTGTAAAAAATGTTGCCAAATCACAAATGATTACCTGTTTTTGCTTTTATTTGGAGAATCAAAAAACATTTTTTTTGCATTTAATGTTGTCTGTTCCGAAACGGTTTTTATATCTGTATTTTTTATTTCCGCAATTTTTTTTGCAATTAAAACAAGGTATGCGCTTTCGTTGCGTTTTCCTCTGTGCGGCGCAGGCGTCAAGTATGGCGAATCGGTTTCGAGAACAATTTCATCCATCGACATTTTTTCTACAATAGCAGCCATTCCCGAATTTTTGAATGTTATTATTCCTCCAAGTCCGAACAAAAAACTTTTGTATGATTTTATTTTTTCGTAATCATTTACGGTTCCCGAAAAGGCATGAAAAATTCCCCGTATTTTCAAATCATTGCGCTTGTCGAGAATTGCAAATATTTCGTCAAATGAATTTCGCGCATGAATAATTACAGGTAAATCATGTTCGCCGGCAATCTCAATCTGACGTTCAAAAGCCAGTCTTTGCCAAACGATATTTTCTGTTGTCCAGTAGCAGTCAATTCCTGTTTCGCCAATAGCGACAAAAGGGAAATTTTCAACTGTTTTGCGCACAAAATCAAGTTCCTGTTCATATGTTTTTTCTTGAACAGATGTGGGATGCAGTCCTGTTGACAAAAATATTTTTTGTGGATAACGCAAATGTGCCGCCATCATTTTTTCATACATTGATTTTTCTATTGCAGGCAAAATAAAAGTATCAAGGCCTGCAAGTTCTGCATTGGCAATGGTTTCGTCAAAATCGTTATCAAATTCTTTCAGGTACAAATGTGTGTGAGTATCGATCATGTTTATGATTTTATATTTTTTTCAACGAATACGACTTGCCGGGAAGGCTTTTGACGTATCCTCCAAATTCAAGCGAAAGAAGCATTGCCGATAATTGTGACATTGGGATTTTTGTTCCGTGCGAAATGTTATCTATTGTATCCGTATCGGTTTTTTTAAGATAATTGATTATCTGCATTTCTTTTTCGTTAAGAGTATCAAACAACGGCAACTGTTTGGGACCATCGTTTTTTGACATCCATCCTAAAACATATTCAATGTCTTTCATATTTTCAATCATAGCGGCTTTATTGGTTTTAATCAGATGGTTGCAGCCTGCGGAATATTCATCTCCAATGCGAGCCGGAAATGTCAGCACATCGCGGTTATAGGATGAGGCTATTTCGGCAGTAACAAGAGCGCCGCCTTTTATGCCCGATTCTACAACAATTGTTGCATCGGCAAGTCCGGCAATTATTCTGTTACGGCTTAAAAAATTCTTGCGGTCAAATATGGATTGCGATGTAAAATCGGTAATTAATGCGCCCTGTTGAGATATTTGATTTGCGATATTTTTATGGCTGAAAGGATAAATAATATTTAATCCTGTTGCCATTACCGCTATTGTTTTCAGCCCGTTTTGCAAAGCGGCTTTATGAGCGCATACGTCGATTCCGTAAGCAAGTCCGCTGACAATAACAGGATTATGCGCTGCCGCAAGGTCGGCAATAAGTTTTTTGCACAATTCTGTTCCGTAGTCGGTAGATTTGCGAGTACCTACAACGCTTAAAATTTTTTTATGATTGAAATCGACATCGCCTTTGGAAAAAAATACAACCGGACTGTCATCGCAGGCATGTAATCGTTCAGGATAATCTTTTTCGGTATATACAAATGTTTTTATTCTGTTTTTTTCTATAAAATCCAATTCTGTTTCAGCCATTTTCAGAGCTTCGTCCCGCTTAGTCAAAACAGAATCTGCAAGCATGTTGCCTATTCCTGTGATTTTGCGTATAGTTGATTTTTTTTCTAAAAAAACAGCATCAGCGCCGCCGCAGAAAGCAATAAGTTTTTTTGCCGTAATGCTGCCGACATTCGGGATAAGTTCAATGGCTATGTAATATTTTAATAATTCGGAAGACATTGTTTATTTTAAAATGTTGCGTAAAAACAGTAAAATTTCATAAAGCATTATATTTGTGTCGAATGTATTATTTATAAAAAACATATTTCAATTTCAGTCAATATTTATTTTCAATTGATTTATTCCGGCGCCAAACAGTGCAAAATCGAAACGGACAGGATCGCTTGCATCAAATTCACGAAGATTTTGAGTGATTTCTTCTACCGCTTTCCAGTCGTTTTGTTTGCGTGCAAGCAAGCCGAATGCGCGTCCCGTATTTCCGCTGTGAACATCCAAAGGCAAATATAATGCCGACATCGGAATATTTTTCCACAATCCGAAATCTACTCCGCGCCTGTCTTTGCGAACCATCCAGCGAATATACATGTTTAGCCGTTTGCAGGCGGCTCCTCTGTCGATTGACGAAAGATGTTTTTCGCAATGCCTGTCATGCCGAATATTAAAAAAATGCGAACGAAAAAGAGATAATACGGTTCTTATGTCACGGCTGTTGATAAATTCCCGTTCAAAAAAATTTCCAATGCTTTCAAATTTTATGCAAAATTGTCGCAATGCACGAACAAAATATATGAAATCCTGTCCGTTGAATGTTCTGTAAACGTATGTTGACAGGTGCTGTATTTCTTTTTCGGATGCTGTTGTTACAAAGTCGTATGGCTGATTATCCATATATTTCATCATTTGCATTGCGCTTTTTACAATAGATTTACGATTTCCCCATGCAATTGCAGATGCAAAAAAACCGCTGATTTCGATATTTTCTTTTGTTCCGAAACTGTGAGGAATAGAAATGGGATCATTCTCTATAAAGTCGGCATTATTGTATTTATTATGCAGAGTTTCAAGCAAATCTCTCAAAGCATCTTTTTCCATTTTCACGATTAATTATCAATTATTTTTCCGTCGCTCATGGTAATTTTTCTGTCAGCCATTTCGGCAAGATTTTTATCGTGAGTAACGATTACTGCCGTTTGTCCGAAATTGTCGCGCAATTTGAAAAACAGTTTATGAATCTCGTCGCGATTTTTTGAATCCAGATTTCCCGAAGGCTCGTCGGCAAGTATAATATCGGGATTATTAATCAATGCTCGTGCAATGGCAACGCGCTGCTGTTCGCCTCCCGAAAGTTGCGATGGTTTATGGTCGGCTCTTTCCGTAAGATTTAAAAAAGACAGTATTTCTTTTGCACGTTTTTCGGCTTTGCCCGGTTTTTCGTTGGCTATAAATGCAGGAATACAGATGTTTTCGACAGCGGTAAATTCGGCGAACAGGTTATGAAACTGAAATACAAATCCTATATGTTTATTTCTGAAGTAAGCCAAAGATTTACCGTTTAATGCAAACACATCTGTGCCTTTAATAAAAACCTTGCCTTTATCAGGACAGCCGATTGTTCCCATAATTTGCAGCAATGTTGTTTTTCCGGCTCCGCTTGCGCCTACTATTGACACAACTTCACCTTTGTCGATATTAAGTTTTATGCCTTTCAGAACTTCGAGATTGCCGTAATTTTTATATAAATCCGAAACATTTATCATCCTCATTAAATTTAATATATCCGCAAAAATAATTAAATATTTGCAATCAGCGGAATTTTATACGCTTAAATCCGCTGCCTAACAGTTTTACACGAAAGAAAAAGCGCTGATATAAAATAATTTATCCGGCGCTTGATATGTGTAAGATTACGTCTGTTTTTGTGAAAACAAAAAAAACAGATTTGCACATGATAATGAAGTTAGCATAGTTGCTCCTTAAAAATAAAAAAATCAGCAATAATATGACATTATTTCTATCAGTTTTCAGGGTTAACACATTAAAATAACATATAATACTTATAATCAAGGCATTACAAAATGAGATTTTTCTAAAATTTCCAATTGTAAAATACTTATAATAAGGTTGTTATAAAATTAAATGCGTTGATCCTGTATCAGTTTTGTTTTGACATAAAAGCAACCATCACGTCATTGCGAGGAGCGCAACGACTTAATAAATTTAAAATTTAAAGATTTAAATAAGCGCGTCATTGCGAGCGAAGCGAAGCAATCCAGAAAGAACATAGGACACAAATCTGGTTTGCTTCGTCGCTACGCTCCTCGCAATGACGTGCT
>JAIRKV010000011.1 GCA_031259935.1 Prevotellaceae bacterium
TTATCAATACTCATATTGCTGAACATTCTTGCATGCAGCCAAAAATCAAACGAGATAGAATTTAACGAATATATAGAAGCATTTACTTCGGGAACGGTTTCTATCGCAACAACAATCAAAGTACAACTTTCACAGCCTGTCGACGACTTTGCGTTTGATGACGGCAATGCGCTGAAAGATTTATTTGAAATCAAACCGCAAATTACAGGAACTGTTCATTTGCATGATGATAACAGCACCGTTGAGTTTATTCCCGACAGGGATTTAAATCCAAATACCGAATACAAGGTTACTTTCAACATATCAAAAGTGATAAAAGCGGCAAAAGGCAATGAAAAAACTTTTAATTTTTCGTTTACAACAATAAAGCCATCATTCACATACGAGTCAAATATTGACATGGCAACTCCGAACGATTACGATTTGTATGCAATTACGGGAAATATTTATACAGCCGATAAAACAAATGACGACAATGTCGAAAAAATGTTGAGTATCAATGCGAAAGAAAAATATAATGTAATATGGAATCATGAAGGAAACGTACATACGTTCAAAATAGACAGTATTCACGCACAGAAAAAAGATTTTTATATTTATATCCAGATAAACGGAAAAAGCATAGGAAGCGACATAAAAATGGATGATACGGTAAAAATACCTGATACGACCGATTTTGTGCTGCTTGATGTTGAAGTTAAACAAAGCGGCGAAAATTCTGAAATTATCTGTACATTCTCGCATCCTGTCGACGCCCGACAGTCAATTAAAGGATTAATATCGGTTGCAGGCTGCGATGATTTGACATACGGAATAAAATCAAACAAAATTTACGTTTATCCGAAATGTAACATTACAGGAAGCAGAAAAGTAACGGTACACAAAGGAATAACTAACGTTAAAGCTTTGAAAACAGCAGAAGATTATATCGAAGAAATTGAATTTGAATCGTTGAAACCTGAAATAAAACTTTTGACTAAAGGCGGAATTTTACCCAATTCGAACGGACTTATCGTACCATTTCAAACGGTAATGCTGAAAGCGGTAAACGTGAAAATAATAAAAGTTTACGAAAACAATATAATGCAATTTTTGCAGATAAACAATATTACAGGTTCGCGCGAAATGAAACGCGCAGGACGACTGATAGCAATGAAAACAATAAAACTGGGCGATGAAAATTCAAAAACTTTAAGAAAATGGAATACATATTCGCTTGATTTGGCAAATATCATTACACCCGAACCCGGTGCAATATACCGAATTGAAATAAGTTGCACCCGTTCACAAAGTTTGCATGAATGCAGTGACAACAGTGCAGCAGACGACAATTTTGAATCTCGATTTGAAAATGAACTGCAAACTTACGATGCCGACGGCAGCAACTATTATTATTACGACTATTATGACGATGATAACTATTACGGTTACAGCAGTTACAACGATCCTTGCAGTAATTATTATTACAACCGCACTTATGCCTGTAATGTTTTGGCTTCTGATATTGGCGTTATTGTCAAAATTGATAAAATGAAAACGATAAAAGCCGCCGTTTCCAGCCTTATTACGACAAATCCGATGAACGATGTAACGGTTGAACTTTATAATTATCAGCAACAATTGATTGGCAGCGCTAAAACATCGTCTGACGGACTTGCTGAAATTTCGTACACAAACAGCAAACCGTATTTACTGATTGCAAAACACAAAGAACAGCGTTCATATGTACGTATCGATGATGCATCATCGTTGAATATGAGCAGTTTTGATGTGTCGGGCGCTGTTGTCGAAAAAGGATTGAAAGGATATATTTATGGCGAGCGTGGAATTTGGCGTCCGGGCGACACTTTGTTTCTTAATTTTATTCTTAACGACCCGAACAGCGCAATTCCCGACAATCATCCCGTAGAATTTACGCTTGTAAATCCGCTGGGACAAACAACAGTAAAGAAAAAAGAAGCCGGAAATCAACATAAATTTTTCAAGTTTACAGTGAAAACAGAAAGCGATGCCCCCACGGGAAACTGGATGGTTTATGCAAAAGTAGGCAATGTAACTTTCAATAAACGAATAAAAATAGAAACCATAAAACCCAACAGACTGAAAATTGATCTGAATATAAACCCGACATCGCTTGCATCCGGAACAATAGACGGAAAAATTACATCCAGATGGCTGCACGGCGCAGTTGCAAAAAATCTGGCAGCAAATGTAATTGCAACATTGTCGTATAGCGGAACATATTTTAAAGAATATCCGTCATATTATTTCGACGACAAATCGAAATACTATTCAGGTGAAGAAATAAATATTTTCGAAGGAAAACTGAACGAAGAAGGCGTATCCGAATTTCGTAAAAAAATTAATTGCAGCGCACCCGGAATGGTAACCGCAAAATTCTTTACGCGCGTTTTTGAGGCTGGAGGCGAATTCAGTATTAATTCAACAACAGAAAAAATCATTCCATACAAATCGTTTGCAGGCGTTCGTCCACCAAAAGGAAACGGAAATTACGGAATGTTGGAAACCGACAAAGAACAGACTTATGATGTAATATGTCTTGACGGAACAGGAAAACCTGTTGAGAAAAATAAAATTGAAGTCAGAATATATAAATCGAACTGGAGCTGGTGGTGGAGTTCATACAACGGACGCTGGGCAAATTATTCGCAACAGACATACAGAGAAAGTCTTGCAAATTTTGAAATAGATATAAAAAACGGAAAAGGCTCATTTGTCTACAAAGCCGAACGCAATGCATGGGGATATTATTATATTGTTTTAACAGATAAGGAAAGTAATCACCGAACAGGTATTGTATCATATTACGGCTGGCCCGAATGGAACGGAATGCCACGCCAGCAGGATGGAGGAAATCAGGCGACAATGCTTGCAATTACCGCCGATAAACAAAAATATACAGTGGGCGAGAAAGCAGCAATAACATTTCCATCATCCGAAGGTTCGCGAGCTTTGGTAAGCATCGAATCGGGAAGCAGAGTACAACAAATGTTTTGGGTTGACGGAAAAGCAAATGAAACAAAAATCAATATAAATATCACCGAAGAAATGGTGCCGAATATTTATGTAAACATATCGCTGGTGCAACCTCATGCACAGACAGCAAACGACTTGCCGATAAGACTTTACGGAATTATTCCTGTTTCTGTTGAAAATGAAAAAACAATATTGAAACCCGAAATATCCATGCCCGACGTATTGCGACCCGAAGAAACATTCAAAATAAAAATAAGCGAAGCAAACAATCAACCGATGACCTATACCCTTGCCATTGTTGATGATGGACTGCTCGATATAACAAATTTCAAAACGCCGAATGCATGGTCAACATTCTTTGCCCGCGAAGCTTTGGGCATTCGCTCTTTTGACATCTACAACTATGTAATTGGCGCTTACGGCGGCAAAATTGAACAGTTGTTTGCCATTGGCGGCGGCGGACAAAGCGAAGCGGAAAACAACAACGAAGCAAACAGATTCAAACCTGTGGTTAAAGTACTGGGACCTTTTACGCTGAAAGGAAAATCGAACGAACATTCAATAAAACTTCCAAATTATGCAGGCTCCGTTCGAGTTATGGCAGTGGCAGGAAACAGCAAGGCTTACGGAGCTGCCGAAAAAACAGTACCCGTAAAAAAACCACTGATGATACTTGCAACCCTTCCGCGAGTACTTGGTCCGGGCGAAGAAGTTGCACTTACAGCCAACGTTTTTGCAATGGAAAACAATATCAAAAATGTAAAAGTAGAAGTTAAAGCAAGCGATATTTTTGAATATGCAGATGAAAAAACCAAGTCGATTTCATTTAAAACGACAGGAGATGAATTTATTTCGTTTAAATTGAAAACTAAAGAAAAACTTGGTGTCGGAAACATAAAATTGATTGCTACATCAGGTTCTGAAAAAGCAGAATATGATATTGAAATTATGGTACGAAACGCAAATCCAAAAATCTATTCAATCGAAAGCAAAATATTGTCGGCAGGACAAACTTGGGACGGAACATATCAATTACAGGGAATGGAAGGAACAAATGCCGTAAGCATCGAAGTTTCTACAATTCCGCCTATAAATCTGAAAAACCGTTTGGATTATCTCGTTCAATATCCACACGGCTGCATCGAACAGACAACATCGGCGGCATTTCCTCAAATTTATTTAAGCAAAGTTACCGAACTTTCGCAATATCAGAAAACCAAAACCGAAGAAAACGTAAAAGCAGCATTGTATCGTTTGCGCTCGTTTGCTACAACCGAAGGCGGATTTGCGTATTGGCCCGGCGAACGTTATTCCAATCTTTGGGGAACAAGTTATGCAGGACATTTTATGTTGGAAGCCGAAGAACAAGGATATTCGGTTCCGCAATACATGAAAACAAACTGGATTAAGTTTCAAAAACGCGAAGCAAACGAATGGGTTAAATCAAAACAAAAAGGGAATTATTATTCATATTCTCAAAATGATTTTGATCAGGCATATCGTTTATATACATTGGCATTAGCAAAAGAACCCGAAATGGGAGCAATGAACAGACTGAAAGAAAATAAAGATTTGTCGTTGCAGGCAAAATGGATGCTTGCAGCCGCTTATGCCGTAGCAGGACAATCGCAAACAGCAAAAAATATAATAACCAATTTATCAACAGAAATAAAACCATACAGCGGATTTTCGCAAAGTTTCGGTTCATCCGAACGCGATATGGCTATGATAGTCGAAACACTCATGCTCCTGTCCGAAAAAGAACTCTCATTCGGAATTGTAAAAAAAATATCGGAAAAACTCAATACAAACCAGTGGATGAG
>JAIRKV010000034.1 GCA_031259935.1 Prevotellaceae bacterium
CAAATTTGAAGGAAAAGACAGCAAAAATCCTTTGGCGTTTCGTTACTACAACCCCGAAAAAGTTGTTTACGGACGCAAAATGAAAGACTGGTTTAAATTTGCAATGGCATGGTGGCACACGCTTTGTGCCGAAGGCGGCGACCAGTTTGGACCGGGAACCAAAACATTTCCGTGGGCGCAGGGAAACTCGGCTCTGGAAACGGCAAAACAGCGAATGGATGCAGGTTTTGAATTTATGCAAAAAATCGGCATCGAATATTATTGCTTTCACGACATCGATTTGATTGACGAAGGAAAATCTATCGACGAGTACGAAGCCAACTTGAAGGCAATTGTAGAATACGCCAGGCAGAAACAGGCAGAAACGGGCATAAAACTGCTTTGGGGAACAGCCAACGTATTCGGCAACAAACGCTACATGAACGGGGCGGCAACAAATCCCGACTTCGACGTTGTGGCGCGCGCGGCAGTTCAAATTAAAAATGCTATCGACGCTACGATAGAACTGGGCGGGCTGGCTTATGTATTCTGGGGCGGAAGAGAAGGCTATTCGTCGTTGCTGAATACCCAAATGAAACGCGAAAAAGACCATCTTGCCACGTTTCTGGGCAAAGCCCGCGACTATGCACGCGCAAAAGGTTTCAAAGGCGTTTTCCTTATCGAACCCAAACCTATGGAGCCAACAAAACATCAGTATGACGCCGATACCGAAACAGTTATAGGCTTCCTGCGTTCGTACGGGCTCGACAGGGATTTCAAGGTAAATATCGAAGTAAATCATGCCACGCTTGCCGGACATACTTTTGAACACGAACTGCAATGCGCCGCCGATGCCGGACTGCTCGGCTCTATCGACGCCAACCGCGGCGACTGTCAAAACGGCTGGGATACCGACCAGTTTCCGGTAGATGTTTATGAACTTACTCAAGCCATGCTGGTGATTCTGCAAAATGGCGGTTTGCCCGGAGGTACTAACTTCGACGCCAAAACACGCCGCAATTCTACCGACCTTGAAGATATCTTCATCGCTCACATTTCGGGCATGGATGCCTTTGCCCGCGCACTGGAAAGCGCTGCCGACATCCTCGAAAAATCTCCTTACAAAAAAATGCTTGCCGACAGATATTCTTCTTTCGACAGGGATAAAGGTAAAGAATTTGAAGAAGGAAAACTGTCGCTCGAAGATTTGGTCGATTACGCCAAAACCAAAGGCGAACCGGCACAGACAAGCGGCAAACAGGAACTGTATGAAGCAATAGTAAACATGTATATATAAACATCGTTTCAAACTGCGATCATTAAAATGAAATATTTGATGACAGTCAACACTTATGCAAATTATGTACAGGGCTGGCTCCCTGTGCATAATGCATGAGCGTATTACAGTATAATAATATTGGTAAAATTAATTTATAAAATTATGATAATAGATAAACTGCCTTTACTCGTTGCTATTGCTTTCCAAACAACGGTTGACAGTCGGCAAATATCGCTGTATACTTTGCACAATGGCGATATTACAATGCAGGTAACAAACTTCGGCGCCCGTACAGTATCGCTGTTCACTCCCGACCGTACAGGAAAATATGAAGATATTGTATTGGGATATCCCGATATAAAATCATATTTATATAATAAAGGCGAACGATTTTTGGGATGCGTGGTCGGTCGTTATGCAAACCGTATTGCAAACGGCAAATTTACTCTCAACGCAAATGAATATGCCTTGCCGCTTAACAGCGGAGGGCAAACTTTGCACGGCGGAATACGGGGATTCGACAACGTAGTGTGGAATGTTGACAGCGTAAGCGAAAACGAAATCACATTCTCGTACATATCTGCCGATGGCGAAGAAGGCTTTCCCGGCGAATTGCGTGTAGTGATGACATATTTGCTTACCGAAAACAGTGAATTTAAAATCACTTACAAAGCAACTGCCAGCAAAACCACTGTTGTAAATCTTTCACATCATTCATTTTTCAATCTCAAAGGCGAAGGAAACGGCACAATTGAAAATCACATATTAACGCTTAACGCAAGTCGAATCACGGCTGTAAACGAAGCGCTTATCCCGACTGGAAATTTAATGCCTGTCGAAAATACTCCATTTGATTTTCGTACTCCCCACGCTATCGGCGAGCGAATTAATGAAAATCATGAACAGTTGAAATTCGGCAGCGGATACGACCATAATTGGATACTCGACTGTAAAAGTATTGACGAACCTGCCGCCACAGTTTACGAACCCGAAAGCGGCAGAGAACTGCTGGTATATACCGACCAGCCCGGAATACAGTTTTACAGCGGCAATCATTTTTACGGAACGGTTGAAGGAAAATACGGAAAACGACATAACAGACGCGAATCATTTGCACTCGAAACTCAAAAATTCCCCGATTCGCCCAACCATCCCGACTTTCCAAGCACAACGTTGAATGTCGGAGAAACATATCAACAAACATGCATTTATAAATTTAATACAAAATAATCCATGAAAAATAAAGAATACAACTCAATTTACATTTTATGTATCACACTGGTAGCAACACTTGGCGGCTTGCTTTTCGGATACGATACGGCAGTAATTTCAGGAGCAGAAAAAGGTCTTGAAGGCTTTTTCAGGCAACCTGAAGCAAATTTTGAATATACTACATTTCTGCATGGCATAACTGCGGCGAGTGCGCTCATAGGTTGTGTCATAGGCGGATTTATATCGGGCTTTTTTGCACAGCGGCTTGGACGGCGCAATTCACTGAAATTTGCATCAGTGCTGTTTTTCCTGTCGGCTTTAGGCTCTTACTGTCCCGAATTTTTATTTTTTGAAAAAAATATTCCCACAGGCAATCTTCTTGTAACATTCAATCTGTATCGCGTGCTGGGAGGCATAGGCGTAGGACTTGCTTCGGCTATTGTACCCATGTATATTGCCGAAATTGCTCCATCAAAGATTCGCGGAACACTGGTTTCGTGCAATCAGTTTGCAATTATTTTTGGTATGCTGGTCGTTTATTTTGTAAATTACCTGATATTGGGCGACCATGCAAATCCCTATGTAGATGAAGTTACAAAAGCATATACCGTTCCCGACCAGTGGACAATTCTTCACGGATGGCGCTACATGTTCGGTTCCGAAGCCTACGTTGCCGCAGTGTTCGGATTTTTGCTGTTCTTTGTTCCCAAAACGCCGCGTTATCTTGTAATGATACGGCAGGAAGAAAAAGCCATGTCGATTCTTTCAAAGATAAACGGAAAGGAAGCGGCAAAACAAATTCTGTCGGATATAAAAGCAACTGTTCACGTGAAAAGCGAAAAACTGTTTACTTATGGCGTTACCGTTATTGTTATAGGCATATTTCTGTCAATATTTCAGCAGGCGATAGGAATAAACGCCGTACTTTATTATGCTCCGCGCATGTTTCAAAGTGTTGCCGGAGCCGAAGGAGGCGGAATGTTGCAAACGGTTATAATGGGCATTGTAAACATTGTATTTACTGCTGTGGCAATATTTACGGTAGATAAATTCGGACGCAAGCCATTACTGCTTATAGGTTCGACAGGTATGGCGATAGGCGCTTTTTCCGTAGCCGTTTGCGACAGCATCGGATTGCAGGGAATAGTTCCCGTAGTGTCGATTATTGTTTATGCAGCATTTTTCATGATGTCGTGGGGTCCGATATGCTGGGTGTTAATATCCGAAATATTCCCAAATACCATTCGCGGGCAGGCAATAGCAATTGCCGTGGCGTTTCAATGGATTTTCAATTTCATCGTTTCGTCTACATTCCCGCCGCTTTACGATTTCAGTCCGATGATAGCATACGGACTGTATGGAATAATGTGTATAGTTTCCTTTGTTTTTGTATGGAAATGGGTACCCGAAACAAAAGGTAAAACTTTGGAAGACATGAATAAACTCTGGGCAAAACAATAATGTAAAAATTAATGAAAGAGCGTTCAAAGACCGAACGCTCTTTTTTTTATTATGCTTATACCAACCTATTATCAAAATACAATTTGTATAAATTGATTATCAATAAAATATTTTTACATTTCAGGTTGTTTTGGTACCGTTTTGGTATAAATATAAAAGATAACAAATGAGCGGATAATGACAAAACTGTCTGCTTTCTTATTTTTATCGGACAGCAATGATAAATTTTAATCGGATTTTTTATTATTTAAGATAATTTTCAAAAAAAATACATTTTTGTGCTGCAAATGTACTAATTTTGCATGTTCTGATTTTAATTAAAATTCATTTTAATGAAAAAATTGTTTTATTTATTAATTATTTTCTCGTTTACACATTATTCGGATATAATGGCACAATCGGATAGCGATGGCGTTCAAAATGAAGCACATAATGCAAAAAAAGATACCGTAAAGATAAAGCCGCATTTCAAATTCAACGGTTCTCCAACGCTTTCGCTTACGCAGACGTCTTTCAGCAACTGGTCTTCAGGAGGCGCAAATTCTATTGCCGGAGTTGCTATGGTTGGATTAAAATCAGTGTACACGGAAACACGATTTACATGGGAAACGACATTGGATATGGCTTACGGATTAACATATCAGGAAAGTGATTTTTTAAAAAACAACGATAAAATAGACTTTCTCACAAAATTTGGATTGCGCTCGTCGAAAAAATGGTATTATTCTCTGGCAGTTCAGTTAAAAACGCAATTTGATAAAGGTTACAAAACATATCCGCCGCCGGATAAAAGTAAATATACTTCAAAATTCATGGCTCCCGGATACCTTATTGTTTCGCTCGGTATGGATTATAAACCGACCAAGGAATTGTCGTTCATGCTGTCGCCCTTTTCGGCAAAATATACTTTCGTTCTCGACACAATGTTGTCGAACAGAGGAAATTACGGCGTTGAACACGGACGCAAATCGCTGGCTGAAACAGGTTCGCTTATCAAGGCTACATATTCAAAAACATTCAAATCGAAAAGCACGCTAAACAGTTCGCTTGAACTTTTTTCGAGCTGGGTAAATAATTTTGGAAATGTTGATATAAGCTGGGAATTTGACTGGAATATAAAAATAAATAAATGGTTTTCGTCGAGAATTTATACAAAACTTTTATATGATGATGATATTAAAATAAAAGATTCGGTTACAGGCGAAATACTTGGACCCCGTCTGCAATTCAAACAAATGCTTGGACTTGGAATTTCATTGTCGTTCTAAAATATGCTGAAATGCTGCTTAAATCCTGCTGAAATTTTCAACAGACCAAAACGATTAACCGTTTTTTACTTGCTGCCGACTGTTTTTGTCGTGTCATTATATCAATTTGTCATTTTTTTGGAATACGGTAAACAATTATCTGTAAGCATGTTGCGATAATGAAATAAAACAAATTCAGTACAAATTTAATCAAAGACCAATAAAATTATTTAACTTTGGCTCGTCTAAATATGGTATTTCAGCAATAATTATAAAACGAATTTGACAGTTGAATTCAGGTTTTCATAAAAAATCAGGAATAATGAAAAAAATATTAATACTTACAATAACAGCGTTTATCGGAATAAGCGCCGAAGCACAGCACTGGATTGGTATTCGAGGCGGCTATAACAATTCGGACATAACTATCGACAGGTTTAATTACAGAAGAACAAATTCATATTCGAGCATCAATTATGGATTGATCTATAAACTGTATATCGACAAACACACAGGGATTCAGGCTGAATTGAACAACATAAAACGCGGATTTTCATACAGAGAAAATGATACGATAAACATTCGCGAATCATGGGAATTGCCTGTTTTAGGACATCTACGTTTGGAATTTGGCAATTTCATCGGATTTGCAAACGGCGGATTTTACGCTGGATATACTCAAAAGGCAAAATATAAAATTAAGAGCGAAACATCTGCAAATGAAATGCCTGTACCGTTTACCGAGCGCGATGTCCGTTTTGAATTTGGATTTGGATTTGGAGGAGGAATAGGTTTTCGCATAGCAAAACGCATAGAACTGCAAACGGAATTCAGATATAATTACGGACTTACATATCTTTACAAACCGAAATATAAAAATGAGAGAATCACGTATATACAGCCTGTAAGCATGCAAGTTTCGTTCGGAATTTTATACAAATTTGCAAATATTAAAAAACAAAATGTTCTGTAAAAGTTTCACAAAATATAATCGGCGCAAAACCGGTGTTGTGAATATTGGAAACGTTCCGCTCGGAGGCGAAAATCCCGTTCGCATACAATCGATGATAAATGCTGCAACAACCGATATTGATGCAGCCGCAGTCCAATGCGAAAAAATTGCAAAAGCCGGCGCCGACTATGTTCGCGCTACAGTACAGGGATTGCCCGAAGCAAATGCAATGAAAACAATAAAATCAAAACTTGCAGCAAAAAATATTAATATTCCTTTGATTGCCGATGTTCACTTCAATCGTAATGCAGCAAAAGTTGCAGCGCAATATGTAGAAAAAGTAAGAATAAATCCGGGAAACTTTATTGATAAAACATCAATCGACAGAAAAATTCTCAATACAGATGAATACAATGCCGAACTGCAACATCTACGCAACGAACTTATTTCTTTGATTTGCATTTGCAAACAGCATAAAACAGCATTGCGCATCGGAGTAAATCACGGTTCGCTGTCCGAAAGAATTATGAATCGTTACGGCGATACTCCGACAGGAATGGTTGAGTCGGCAATGGAATTTTTGCGAATCTGTAAAGATGAAAATTTTGAAAATGCTGTTGTTTCAATGAAATCGAGCAATACGCGTGTAATGGTATATGCTTACCGATTGCTTGTCGAAAAAATGAACGCCGAAGAAATGAATTTTCCTTTGCATATCGGACTTACCGAAGCAGGCGATGGCGCTGATGCCCGCATAAAATCGGCAGCAGGAATAGGAACATTACTTGCCGACGGCTTGGGCGACACAATTCGCGTTTCGCTTACCGAAAATCCTGAAAACGAAATTCCCGTAGCAAAAATTCTGGTTAATTATTTCAAAGGACGCGAAAATCATAAAGTTATTCCCGATGTTGATACAAAAAAATACTTTCCATACACTTACAGTCAACGGAAAACCAAAGCCTCTGACGTTTTTGGAGGAAAAAACCAAATAGCGACAGTTGCCGATTTATCGCATATAAATCCTGTCTACGACAAAGATTTTGAAGAATTGGGATTTGTGAAAAACGGTAAAAAGTGGACAAAAACCTCAAATTCTCCTGATGCCGTTTACACAGGCTCATCGTTGTTTGACTCTGAAATACAGGGAATAACAATACTTTCTGACGAAATGGAAAATCTTGTTCGCTGTGATATTTCCTGCTTTAATAATGATTTTTTAAATTGGATAAAACGAAATCCGCAAAATATACTGATGCTCGAAAGCGCTAATACAAACGCAGTTGCCGAACTTCGAGCATGTTTTTTAATGCTCGAAAATGCAAATGTAACCAATCCTGTAATAATTCATCGCAATTATGATGATAAAGATATTGAATCGCTGCAAATAAAAGCTGCCTGCGATTTTGGCGCTTTGCTTATTGACGGTTTCGGAGATGCCATTTGCCTGCAAAATACTAAAACAGAAAGTAAAAATTCCGTAAAAATTTGTTTTGCTATATTGCAGGCAACGCGCGTACGTTTCAGCAAAACGGAATTTATAGCATGTCCAAGTTGCGGACGAACGCTTTTTGATATTCAAAAAACATTAACCGAAATAAAAAACCAAACATCGCATCTTCAACATCTTAAAATTGCAGTAATGGGCTGCATTGTAAACGGAACAGGCGAAATGGCTGATGCGGATTATGGTTACGTTGGAGCAAGCGCAGGAAAAATATCTTTATACAAAAATAAAATACTTGTAAAACGCAATATTCCTCAACAACATGCCGTTGCTGAACTTGTTGCCCTGATTAAAGAAAATGGAGACTGGACGGAAAAATTATCGAACATTGCCGGCAAATAAAATAGCCGCTCCTTAAAAAGCGCTGAAATCATTTGTTATAAACATTTATAAATTCAAATTATCGAAAAAAATACCGTGTTTTACGTACATACAGGTTAAATTTCAGCACAACATGAACAGATTTTTTCTTCTTTGTGTTCGTCATTGCGAGGAGCGCAGCGACAAAGCAATCCAGAAAAAACACAAAACACATGTCTGGATTGCTTCGTCGCTACGCTCCTCGCAATGACGTGCTGTTTGCTTTGTTTTATCGCTATATTATTCTTTAAATTTTTAAATAGCCGCTCCTTAATAAGTAGTGAAAGTATTTTATTATAAATATTTATAAATGCAAATTACCGAATAAAAATACCGTGTTTTACGTACATACAGGCTAAATTTCGGCAAAACAGGAACAGGTTTTTTCTTCTTTGTGTTCGTCATTGCGAGGAGCGATTTAAAGATTTAAAAATTTAAAGATTTAAGGAAGCACGTCATTTCATTCCTCGCAATGACGCGCTGGTTTTTTGTTTTATCGCTATATTATTCTTTAAATCCTTAAATTTTTAAATCTTCTTGCTTCGGCGTTCCGCTGTTTTTTATTCGTAAAGGAACGACTGTTATAATGAAAGAAACTTATTTTACGTCAATAATAATATCATCGAGTGTGCGCTTGGGAACATGGTGGACGGCATTTTCATCGCGAAAAT
>JAIRKV010000057.1 GCA_031259935.1 Prevotellaceae bacterium
CATATTATTCTTTAAATTTTTAAATGCTCTTCGCAATAACGCCTGTCCCGTCAGGGACAAAATATCGGTAAAAACCACGTCCCTTTGTGCATCACGTGCGGGTTACCTCAGATGATTTGAAAAACCGCCGCTGCTCCGCACGCAACCTTTGTTTGCGATGAAATCTCTACCAACATTCTATCCCTACGGGATATTTTTTTGCGTTTTTTATTCATTATTAATCATTTTAATCATACAAATCAAAGTTCGGACGGTTTCTTACGGATTGCATTCCGTTAGGAATGCATCGCTCGGTAAAAACCACATCTCTTTGTGCATCACGTGCGGGTTACCGCAAATGATTTGAAAAACCGCCGCTGCTCCGCACGCAGCCTTTGCTTGTGATGAAATTTCTACCAACATTTTGTCCCTACGGGATATTTTTATTTGCATTTTTTCATTATTATTCATTATTAATCATTTTAATCACACAAATCAAAGTTCGGACGGTTTCTTACGGATTGCATTCCGTTAGGAATGCGTCGCTCGGTAAAAACCACGTCCCTTTGTACATCACGTGCGGGTTACTGCAAATGACTTGAAAAACCGCCGCTGCTCCGCACGTAACCTTTGGTTGAGAAATTTCTACCGAGCGATGAATCCCGCCGGGATGCAGAAAACAAACAAACAAACAATAAGGTAATAAGGTTGGCGGTGTGTGTTATCTTTTGCTCTACTAAGGTTGTTTTGTTTTTGAAATAAGGTGGAAATAAAGTTTTTGTGTCGTCGTTGCGTTTTTTACAATTACGGTTTTTTCTGGATTAACTCCGTTGAGTTCCGCTACGCTTCGGTTGCTACGCTTCGGTTCTTCGCTTCGCTCGCAATGACGCGCTTCTTTAAATTTTTAAATCTTTTAAATCTTTAAATGTCTATTCGCTCTGGATTAACTCCGTTGAGCTCCGCTGTGTTTCTGGATTGCTTCGCTTCGCAATGACGTACTGCCTGTTTTTATATCAAAACAAGACTGACAGAAATAATGTCGTGTTATTGCTGTTTTTTTAGTTTTAAGGAGTAACTAATTATCCTTTTGCGAAAATATTTTATTTTTGAAATTTGCATTCCGCAACAGTTTGACATAATCTTTCTTTTGCAAAATCTGCTTGTCAATCAATTGCAACTGTGCGCGTGAATGTGCTCCCGTTCCAACCAAATCATACGTTTTTGAGCGAAGCAGATTCTCGGCGGCAACAATAACATCGTCGCCAAAATATCCTGCCATGTTTATCAAATTTATTTGAAACAAACAGCCCTGACTTTTCAAATCGGCAATCATTTTCCAGTCATAACGCAAATAATGATGCAATTCGGGATGAGCGATTATCGGTTTATATGCTTTTGCACAAAGTTTTTTTATAATATCATCCAAACCGGCGGGTTTGACGCGCATGGGCAATTCAATAAGTACGTGCGATTGCGGATATGTGAGAAGATTTTCATTATCGATTAAACTGCTCAAACCTTCATCAACATAATACTCGGCAACAACTTCAAGTTTTATTTTTATTTTGTTTTCGGCAATTTGTTTTTTAAAAATTTCAGCACGTTTCAATATCGATTCATGCGTATTCGACGGTCGCGCTAAACGCACATGAGGCGTTGCATACACAGTGTTTACTCCATACGACTGAAAAATCGCAAGTACATCCAAAGCCTGATTTGTAAATTCGGGATCGCAACCCACAGCAGGCAATATATGACAGTGCATTTCGGTGTCGATATTTATTTTGTTTCGTGAAAACAGATTATTCATAATATAACGTATTATAATGTTATCACAAAATTATAAAAAATTTGTTTAATACAAAATTCAATATTACTTTTGTTTTGGAATAATTTTACTGATAAAAACCGTTCCGACTGAAAACAGAACGTTTTTCTATCGGCGCAATCATGATTTACTAACATTAAATATATAAATATTATGAATTATAAATTAAAAATTAAAATGAAAACCGCTGTTTTTTACAGTTGTATTTCAACAGTATTGTTTTTGCTGTCATCGTGCCATTCAAAAAAGGCGGAACATCCGGATAACATACCGATTATTTCAAAAATTCTGTCGGATACATCTTCCAAATTTTATACCGATTTCAGTAAATATCCGAACGACCGAAAATCGCTTGCAACAGGTATTTTCGATTCGGGTACGGGAGGATTGACGGTTTTGGAAAAATTCATGGTTTGCGACGAGTACAACAATGCCACAGGCGAAATGCAGGCTGATGGTATTCCCGATTTTGAAAATGAAGATTTTAATTATTTAGGCGATATTGCAAACATGCCTTATGGAAATTATTCGCAGGAAAACAAAACCGATTATTTGCGCGAACTGATTATAAAAGACGCTTTGTTTCTGCTTAAAGAAAAGCCCTCAAAAATAATAGTTATTGCATGCAACACGGCAACCGCTTACGGATTGGAAGATATTTCCACATTACTGAAAAAAAGCGGCACCGGTATTCATGTTATCGGAGTAATTAATGCAGGAGTAAATGCAACCTTGCTCCCACTCGACCGAAATAACGATTATGCCATAGGAGTGCTGGCTACAGCCGGAACCATTGCGTCAAACGCTTATGAAAAAACGCTTTTAAAAACAAAAGACGAAATGGGATTTAAAGGCAACATAACCGTAATAAATCAGCCGGGTGCAGGATTTGCCGAATCGGTTGACGGCGAAAAAGATTATACCGACCGCAATCTGGTTGAAATGTGCGACAATTACAGAGGTCCCAAATGCGGC
>JAIRKV010000077.1 GCA_031259935.1 Prevotellaceae bacterium
TTTATTGTTTCTTTTTTTTCTGATGTTTTTTGTGCGGCTTGGAAAATTGTATCAATATCGCTGGCTTTGGGGCGTTTTGATATTTTTCAGTTTGTTTCTGTTCGGCGCCGGGATAATGAAAAATCGCTGTCATCACACAACGTTGATACTTGAAACACAATCGTTTTTTAACGGTATAATCATAGAAGAGCCTGATGTTAATCTGCGTTCTACCCGACTCACATTACAAATAACTGCATATCGCGACAGCACAAAAAACTGGATTGGCGCTGACGAAAAAACTTTTGTTTACGTACCAACCGACAGCATGTCAAGCGCTTTGAATATTGGCGATGTTTTGATGCTGAACACAATTTTTACTGCAAATTCGCCGCCTAAAAATCCTGAAGAATTTGATTATTCATATTATCGCGCCCGCCGAAAATTTTTCACATCGGCATTTGTGTCGGCTAATGATTACAAAAAAGTGCGACATGAAAATTTATGGTTTAGAAAAGCGATTTCGGATATTCAGACAGCAATGTTCGATTGTTTGAAAAAAGTTGGTATTGATGGCGATAATTTTGCCGTTCTTCGCGCTTTGATTATCGGCGACAAACAGTTGCTGAGCGATGAAATTATCAATTCGTACAGCGTGTCGGGAGCGATGCATGTGCTTGCAGTGAGCGGTTTGCACGTAGGATTGGTTTACGCCGTTTTGGTTTTTATGTTAGGCGCAGTAAAAAAACGCCGATTCGGTAAATTTATTAAAGTAATAACGGTTTTTTTCGGAATCTGGCTGTATGCGGCGCTTGCTGCATTTTCGCCTTCGGTTTGTCGCGCCTGTGTAATGTTTTCGTTTATGCTGTTTGGCGAATTATTCGGCAAAAAAGTGAATATTTACAACTCGCTGGCAGCATCTGCGTTTTTTTTGTTAACAATCAATCCTTACAATATTTTTGAAGTAGGATTTCAATTGTCGTACTGTTCTGTTATTGCAATAGTTTTCTTTCAACCTGTGTTGCAAAAAACAGTTTATATCCGCAACAAAATCCTTAAATACATTTTTGCTCTTGCAACGGTTGCAGTTGCAGCACAAATAGGCACTTCGGGAATGACAATATTTTATTTTCACTCTTTCCCAAATTATTTTATCGTTACAAATATTTTAATAATTCCTGTTGTTACCGTTATAATGTTCACAGTTGCAGCAACTTTCCTTTTGTCGTGGATTCCGGTAGTTGGAATATTGATTGGAAAATTTTTGGATATTTGTGTTTCACTTGCAAACCTGATTACGAAAAGTGTTGAAATGTTGCCATATTCGCTTATCGACAATATTTATCTCGACAGGCTGCAGGTTTACACAATCATTGTTGCGCTCATATTTTTAGCATTTTATATCGAATTTAGAAACAAAAAGAATTTAATTGCAATATTTGTGTGTTTGATAATGTTTTGCGGAATAAGTTCTTTTCAAAAAGTCGAACGTGCAAATCAGCGACAAATGATTGTTTACGATACAAAAAATTCGACATTTATAAGTTTTGTTGTCGGGCAAAATTCGGTAAATATACGCGACTATGAAAATCAGGACAATAATTTCAGATTCAATACGGAAAATAATTCTATAAAACTCGGAATAAAAAACGTAAAAACACTTTTGACTTCCGATAATTTTGAAGAATCCGACATCATAAAATCTTATAAAAATATTATTTGGTTTAATAAAAAATCAATAAAAATTGCAACGGAAAAAGATATTTTTCAATCGCAAAAGCCAATGACTGTTGATTTTTTAATAGTGAATAAATATTTGAGGAACAACATTCAAACAATATTAAACAATTACCGGCCTGAAATATTGATAATAGATTCGTCCGTACAGGCACGACATGCCCGCCAATGGATAGCCGAAGCCGAAAACAGAAACATAAACCATCATTATGTAAGCGATAAGGGAGCGTTTGTTTTTAAGGAATAACGCCCGTTTTGCATAACACATCAAAATAAAGTTTCATTATTGATTTTCTCTGTCTTTTTTCATATTGCGAAAATGCCGTTTTACTGTTCACGCATGAATTATTGATTTAATTGCCGACATAAAACATGAAGAATACCGAATATTTGATAATACTTTGCGAACTTTATCGTATCTTTGCGCAAAATTTAATTTTAATTGACATGAAACCCGTACAGGTATGTAATGATATTTACGTAATAAATGTAAACGACAGAAGAAAACAACTGTTCGAAAACATGTGGCCCTTGCCTTTCGGCGTGGCTTACAACTGTTACATTATAGATGATGAAAAAACAGCCCTGCTCGATACCGTAGAACTCGGCAGTACAAATAATTTCATGAAACACGTCGATGATATTCTTAAAGGGCGACAACTTGATTATCTCATTGTCAATCACATGGAACCCGACCATTCCGGCGAAATACTGAATATAATCGCAAAATATCCTAATGTTAAAATTGCAGGCAATAAACAAACATTTAAAATTCTTGAAACATATTTCAGTCATACCGAAAATCTTATGGAAGTAACCGATGGCTACGAATTGAATCTCGGCAAACACAATCTGAAATTTGTTACGACTCCAATGGTTCACTGGCCTGAATCGATGATGGCTTATGATACGGAAAACCACGTTTTGTTTTCGCAGGATGCATTTGGCGCCTTCGGAACTTTGGACGGTAAAATATTTGATGATGAAGCAAATTTTTGCGAAGACGAAATGCGGCGGTATTATTCAAACATTGTAGGCAAATACAGCGCAATGGTGCAAAAAGCATTTGCCAAATTACAGGGATTTCAAATAAAAGTCATTTGCCCGCTTCATGGAATTATATGGCGCGAAAATCCTGCCAAAGTAATGGAACTTTACGACAAATGGAGTCGTTACGAAAGCGAAACAGGAGTTTTAATACTGTTTGCATCAATGTATGGAAATACCGAACAGATAGCCGACCATGTTGCGCGTAAAATTGTAGAAAACGGAGTGAAAAACGTTTGCGTTTACGATGTTTCAAAAACTCACGTTTCGTATCTGATGAGCGATGCATGGAAATATAAGGTAATCGTTCTCGGCTCGTGTTCGTACAACGGCGAAATGCATCCAATGATGGAAATGTTTTGTCGCGAAATAGAACATTACGGATTGAAAAATCATACTGTCGCCTTGTTTGGAACAGGCAGCTGGAGCGGCGGCGGATTACGAAATCTTCAAAAATTTGCAGAAAATACGGGATGGGAACAAATTGCCGAACCGATTGAAATAAAAGGAATACCCGATAACGAAAAATTCGCAAAATTTGATGTTTTTGCAAAATCAATATCCGATTACTGTAAAAAATAAAACAGCATTATAATTAAATACAAACATGACATATTAATTTTATACCTTTGCAAAATATTATACGGAAAATGAAAAAGAAAGATTTGTTAAAAGAAACCATCAAACATATAGATATTAAATCGTTTGATGCCACAAAAATTGTAGATGCCATGCGCGATATGTCGTTCGCATCACGTGATACAGCCAGAGCTGCCGACATTTTTCAAATGATGATAAACGAAAAAAACTGTACCAGCATACTCACAATAGCAGGCAGCACAAGCGCAGGCGGCTGTATGCAGGTTTATGTTGATTTGATAAAAAACAATATGATTGACTGTGTTGTTGCGACAGGCGCATCAATCATTGATATGGATTTTTTTGAAGCGCTCGGTTTCAAACATTATAAAGGCACACCGTTTATCGACGACAACTTTTTGCGCAATAATTATATCGACAGAATTTACGATACGTATATTGACGAAACAGAATTGCAAAAATGCGATGCAACAATAAAAAAAATTGCCGACAAACTTGAAGCGCGTCCGTATTCGTCGCGCGAATTTATATATGAAACAGGCAAATGGCTTGTGAAAAATTCAAAGAAAAAAGACTCGCTTATTCAAACATGTTACGAAAATAATGTTCCAATATTTGTACCTGCATTTTCCGATTGCAGCGCAGGTTTTGGTTTGGTAATGCATCAGGCTGAACGTATAAAAAACAAAAAAGCATATGTTACGATTGATTCCGTTGCTGATTTTCGCGAATTGACAGAAATAAAAATGCGTTCAAAAACCAGCGGATTGCTTATGATTGGCGGAGGCGTTCCTAAAAATTTTGCGCAGGACACGGTTGTTTGCGCCGAATGTTTAGGCGTAGAAGTTCCCATGCATCAATATGCTATTCAAATAACAGTAGCAGATGTGCGCGACGGAGCATGTTCGAGTTCAACGCTCAAAGAAGCATCTTCGTGGGGAAAAGTTGATACTGCTTTTGAACAAATGGTTTATGCCGAAGCAACAACAGTTCTTCCTCTGATAGCAAATTACGCTTACATGAAAGGCGATTGGAAGAAGCGAAAACCACGTAACTGGTCTAAAATATTTGATACAGCAAAATAGTTGTTTTTAAAATTTGTTTTCATGGAGAAACTGTCGGAATCGACAGTTTCTTTTTTTGCCGCTGTGCCTTATACAGCCCTTCTTGAATAAATATTGAAATCATTTGAGATAAATATTTAGTCGTTCCTTACAAATAAAAAAATCAGCAATAATACGACATTATTTCTGTCGGTTTTGTTTTGACATAAAAGCAAGTAACACGTCATTGCGAGGAGCGAAGCGACGAAGCAACCGAAGCGAAGCGGAGTTAATCCAGACCTGTGCTTTGTGTTTTTTCTGGATTGCTTCGCTTCGCTCGCAATGACGAACACAAAGAAAGAAAAACCTGTTCCTGTTTTGCCGACTTTAGCCTGTATGTACGTAAAACACGGTATTTTTATTCGATAATTTGCATTGATAACTTATTTATAATAAATGATTTCACCACTTATTAAGGAGCGACTA
>JAIRKV010000098.1 GCA_031259935.1 Prevotellaceae bacterium
GTTATTTCATTCGGAGATGAAAGAACCGCTCTCTTTATTTTTGTTCCCTTTTCCCCGTACCTGCTTCTTATCAGTTCGTCTATGCGCTTTTTGCGCTCCGTAAGTTCGGCAATCTTCTGTTTTGCTCATCAAACTCCGCTACTCTGCCCTCTATGTATAGCGCTCTGATTTCAGACAAGTCGCTTACAAGTACACTGCCTTTTATATCATTGTTTTTTACTGAAATATTATTGTCAACCAAATTAATTCTGACAGCGCTTTTTACGGTTTGCTATACTGCAATGATATTTTTTCATTATTTTTGTGCCATGTTACAGGTTGAATTTGAAAAAAACATAGAAAAACTCGGCGTTTCAAAACATAACGACAAAATATTGCTTGCCATCAGCGGAGGCATTGATTCTGTTGTTATGGCAAATCTGTTTTTTGCGGCAAAATTCAATGTGGCGATTGCGCATTGCAATTTTTCGTTACGGGGCAAAGCTTCCGACGATGATGCTGACTTTGTTGAAGCATTTGCAAAATCACATGAAATAATGTTTCATTCAATAAAATTCGATACGGAAAATTATGCGCACAGACAAAAAATTTCGATAGAAATGGCAGCGCGTGAACTTCGTTACGAGTGGTTTGAAAATATATGCAAACAATACAATTATTCCAAAACGGCAATCGCACATAACAAAAATGATGCTGTTGAAACTTTTTTTCTTAACCTTGTACGAGGCACAGGCATAAAGGGTTTGCTGGGAATTACGGCAAAAACGGAAACAATTATCAGACCTTTACTGTTTGCTTCGCGTAAACAGATTGAAAATCATGCAAATAAACACAATATTGCATTTTGCACAGATGAAACAAACAGCAGTAACAAATTTGTGCGTAACAGGATACGTAACAATATAATTTCGGAATTTGAAATAATAAATCCGGTATTTTTGCAAACAATGACTGAAAATATAAATCATCTGTCGCAATGCTACGATGCGCTGCAATCGTTGAAATGCAAAATAATTGCCGATGTTAGCTATACAGATAACGATATTTTTTTTATTGATACCGACAAACTTCATCAAACAGGAAACGAGCAATTATGGCTTTTCGAAATATTACAGCAATTCAACTTTAAAACAGAACGCATTGCCGATATTTATGCCGCACTTGACGGCGAATCGGGTAAAAAGTTTTTTTCGCCAACGCATGTTTTGCTTAAAGACAGAAAAAAATTAATCATATCTGTTTTGAAATCAGATGAATATTTGTGTGTCGAAATAGACGAAAATACTGAAAAAATCGACTGTCCCGTATCATTGAAAATCGAAAAAAAAGAAAATAAAAATATTGTGATAGAAAAAAAACGTAATATTGCGTTTTTGAATTTCGACAAATTGAAATTTCCCTTAATATTACGACGATGGCAGGCTGGCGAAAGTTTTACGCCTTTCGGCATGAAAGGACGCAAAAAATTAAGCGATTATTTTATAGACAAAAAATTATCTCAGTTTGAAAAAGATGAACAGTACGTTTTGGAATCTGATAAAAAAATAGTTTGGCTTGTAAATCACAGGATTGACGATAATTTTAAGATAGATGAAAATTGTAAAACAGTTTTGAAGATAACATACGAACATGCAGAAAAAAAAGATTGAAGCAGAAAGAATAATTTTAGGTATTGACCCCGGAACAGCAATATTAGGTTATGGTTTGATAAGAATCGACGGAAAAAATCCGAAATTGATGATTTTAGGTTCTATCGAATTGAAAAAATACAGCGATCATTATGTTAAACTTAAAACTGTTTTTGACAGAATTGTTCAACTTATCGACGAATATCATCCCGATGAACTTTCGATTGAAGCGCCATTTTACGGCAAAAATGTTCAAAGTATGCTCAAACTTGGTCGCGCTCAAGGCGTGGTTATGGCTGCTGCATTACAACGGTCGATTCCTATTTTTGAATATGCTCCGCGAAAAATAAAGATGTCGATAACAGGACGTGGCTCGGCATCAAAAGAGCAGGTGGCACTTACATTGCAAAAAATATTGAAAATAAAAGATCTTCCTGCAAATTTGGATGCAACCGACGGTCTGGCTGCTGCTCTTTGCCATTATTATCAAACAAGCGTAACGGTTGCAAAAGACACTTCGTCGTATAAATCATGGAAGGATTTTATAAATCAAAACACAAAACGCATAAAGAAAAATTGATTGTTTGCCTGTTAAATCTCAATCGTGCAGATAAATCTGTTCGTGGTAGATTTCGCATCCGCCTTTTTCAAGTTTTACAGTTTGATGCAGTGTTTTCGTCTGTTAATTTGAATTGACTTAAAACCTGTTACAGATAATTGAAATTACACGATAATAAGTATATTTTCTCATTACATGAATAACGAAATTCGATGAAATTGCAGCAAACTTACTTTCCTGCAATAATAATTACAATTTCACCTTTCGGCGATTTGTCGGTATAATGAACGATTAATTCCTGTAGCGTTCCTCTCACATTTTCTTCGTATATCTTGCTTATTTCGCGTGAAACACATGCTCGACGATTGTTTCCTAAATTTTCGGCAAACTGTGTAAGCGTTTTTACCAAACGGAACGGAGATTCGTAGAAAATCATTGTACGTTCTTCGTTTACGAGTTGTTCTATACGTTTAAGCCGTCCTTTTTTTTGAGGAAGAAATCCTTCAAAAACAAATCGGTCGCAGGGCAAACCCGAATTTACAACAGCAGGAACAAAAGCTGTAGCGCCGGGTAAACATTCCACATCAATATTATGTTCGATGCAAGTGCGTACAAGCAAAAAACCGGGATCCGAAATCCCGGGCGTTCCTGCATCCGAAACCAATGCAATGCTTTTGCCTTCGGCAATGTATTGCACAATCCGCTCAACTGTTGCGTGTTCATTGAATTTGTGATGCGAAAACATTTTTTTTTCTATTTTGTAATGTTTAAGCAAAAACGAAGTAGAGCGCGTATCTTCGGCAAGAATAATATCAACTGCATTTAGAATTTTTACGGCGCGAAATGTCATATCATCAAGATTTCCTACGGGAGTGGGAACAAGATAAAGTTTCGATACGGTTTCACAGGATTTTTCAGGTGAAGCATTATGTTTCATTAGCTTGTTTTTTTGCATTTTGCATTATTTTCTTCAATTTGTTTCACATAAATCTTCGGCGAACAAGAGTTATAAAATGCTTTACAACAGGACTGTTATCTTGCCACGAAAAATTATTTTTAATATATTCAAGCGCATCGTCAATTGAATTCATATCGTTTATC
>JAIRKV010000118.1 GCA_031259935.1 Prevotellaceae bacterium
CAGACTTGCAGCGCAGACATGAAGCAAAAATGATTCCGACACAGCAGTAAGCAATGTTCCGAAACCAACGGAAGAAAAGAAATTTTTAACATTGGATGAAATAGCTGATAAATGGATAAATAGAACTAAGAAATGAATAGAAGAAAGTAAAAAAGAGAGATTTGATATGGTGGTAAGAGAAATGATTGATAATATTTACAAAGGAACATCTATAAATACGGAGGTTGATAGAGTTGTAGAAAAGTATAATTGCAATGAGTGGAAAGAGACACTATTATTCGTTGGAAAAAAGACATATGATGAAGCAACCACAACACTAATACAAAGAGATGAAGCAAATAAACAAAGAGATGAAGCAAATAAACAAAGATTACCTAGGACTGAACAAGATATTTTATCATTAAAAAAACTCTTAACTGAAGGAAAATCTATTGAAGATATCAAACAAACATATGGAGATGCAGTATCCCAAGGTGTAGACGCACTTAAATATTATGGACATCCTTGCCAATCAGAAACTATAGAGCTGTTAAAACAATTATGAATATCTACAGATGGATTAAAAATTGCAAATGTATCAACAAAAAAATAATATTTTCTATTGTTTTCGCTCTAAAATTTGCATAACTGTAAACAATCAAATAACAGCCGCTATTGCTTCTAATTATTTGTAATCAATGCCAACGGAGTTAATCCGGAAGATTATTTGCCATTTTTTATTGTTTATTTTTCTGGATTGGTTGGCTACGCCGAACCCTACGGGTTTCGTCGCTGCGCTCCTCGCAATGACGAACACAAAGAAGAAAAAACCTGTTCCTGTTTTGCCGACTTTTAGCCTGTATATACGTAAAACACGGTAGTTTTATTCGATAATTTACATTTATAAATGTTTATAATAAATGATTTCACCACTTATTAAGGAGCAACTATTTATGCAACAAAATTGTATTTTATTTCATGCTTGTTTTAAGGTAAAAATTTTAAAAAACATTTACAAAAAGAGTAATGAACAGGGTATTTATAACATCGGCAAACATCACGCCGACTAATGGAACTATCAAAAATGCCTTGTGCGATGGTCGGTAGCGCTGTGTTAGCGCTTCCATATTTGCTACAGCATTCGGAGTTGCGCCCATGCCAAAACCGCACACGCCGGCTGTTATTACCGCCGAATCATAATCTTTTTTGAGGCAGCGAAAAACAACGAAATACGCAAATATTATCATAAGCGCTGTCTGCGAAAAAAGCATGATTAACATTGGAATTGCAAGGTCGGCAAGTTCCCAGAGTTTAAGCGTCATCAAAGCCATAGCCAAAAATATTGACAGACAGGCTTGTCCGATAACATCAATTTCTACAAAATTAATTTTAAATTTTCCTGAAAAATCGGCAATATTGCGCAACAAAGCGGCAATCACCAGCGCACCTACGTAAGGCGGAAACAGCAATCCCGTACTTTCCAAATATGTCGACAGCACAGAACCAATTCCCATTGCCAGCGCTATTTGATAAATGGCATGAATTATGCTGTTTTTAGACAAATGTTTTTCCGATTTTTCTGCTTCAACTGCAATCTGTTTGTCGTCGTTGTGAACGGATTGTTTTATCAGCAGATTATTTCTGTCTATCAATCGTCTGCCTATAGGACCGCCGATAAGGCTTCCGGCAACAAGTCCGAAAGTTGCGGATGCGATTGCAATTCCTGTTGCGCCTGCGATTCCCGCATTTTCAAAAATGGGACCCCAGGCGCCGGCAGTTCCGTGTCCGCCAACCATCGAAACAGAACCTGTGCAAAGCGCCAGTAAAGGTTGCATGTCGAATAACGGAGCAAGCGCAAGCGCTATCGTGTCCTGCAAGATTATCAAAAATACAACTAAAATTGTAAGAATAATCAAATCTACGCTTCCCTGCGTAATTGATTTGAACGACGCACAGTATCCGACTGTTGTAAAAAATGCCAGCATGAAAATTTTTTGCAGCAAAACATCAATAACGAATGTATATGCGCCCGTAGAGTATCCGAATAGTGATATTACCGAAAAAATAAGTCCGCCAATAACAGGAGCAGGAATACAAAAACGATAAAGAAATTTGATTTTTCGCTTGCAAAAAACACCTAAATACAAAACCGCAACAGCCAGCGCAACAGCTTCGACAACATTTATTTTTATTTCCATTTATTCAATTTTAAATATAATTTTCAGTTAATGATGATTTGTAAAAGTAATATAAATTTCTGTTTCGGCAAGCATTATCGCAAATAACAAACATTTGCGCCGATAGAATTTTATGATATAAAGACACTGATATGATTTAGAATTTAACCGTTCGGTTAACTTTAAAAATGGTTAATTCTCTGATTCAAAAACGAAGTACTGTTGATAAAATATTACCTTTGCACAAATAAGTTTAAATTTTGAAAAAATTTTTTTTATCCATACTGTTCACTGTAACATGTTTATCTGCTTCGGCGCAATTAAGCCGCAGCGACCTGAACCTGTTGCACTACGAATATGCAAGTCCTTTGCGTTTTGGCTTTTCGCTTGGCATAAACGTTTTTGATTTTACTACCGTCAATACGCTTGATAATGTTGTATTAAACGGCGCCAGTCACAAAATCAGAGCGGATGTAACCTCAATGCATACGGGATTTGATATTAATGCAATAATCGATTATCGCATAAAGCGACAGTGGAATTTACGCACTTTGCCCGGAATATCGTTTGGCGCCCGCAATCTTGAATTTTACGATGATAATACAAACGAACTTTTACACACAATGAAAATCGGGTCGAACTACATAGAACTTCCTGTTCATTTGAAATTTAGCGCTAAGCGTAATTCAAATTTTCGTCCTTATGTTTTTGCCGGAATAAACGGACGCTATAATTTAAGCGCAGGCAGCGATGAAAAGGGCGGCGTATTTTTCGGATTGAGCAATACCGAAGTTTTTGGCGAATTTGGATTTGGATTTGAGTTTTACTTAGTGTATTTTAAATTTTCCATCGAAGCAAAATTTTCAACAGGACCAAGCAATATTCTGACCAAAGGACCTCTTGAAGGTTACGAAGCATTTTACAATGCCGTTGATAAACTGTATTCAAACATGTTCATGATTAAATTTCATTTTGAATAAAATCAAAGCAAGATTTTATTTGTTTTTGCGAAATATCGACCATAAACCGTTCAATACGCGCGAAGTATTTCTTTTTACGTAATTTATCGAAAATATTTTTGAAAAAATATCCGTTTTTATATTCAAATATTCGCAGTGCGAGAATATTTTTTCCATTCCTGCATCGCCTATTCGTTTGCGGAAACGCGCAAAATCACTTTTATTAAACGGAAAAACATGCTGAAAACATGCTTCGCCGCAGAAATATTGCATGTAAGGACTGTTTATCCATGCTATCGCCAGAGCTTTGTCGCTCAGTTTGTAAAATCGTTTCAGCAGCAGACAGCCAATCATCATGCGCAGCGGAACGCTTGGCTGCCCTGTGGTCGAATATAACGAAGAAAATTCTTTTTCGAAGTATTGCCAGTCAATTTTCTTTGCCAGCAACACCAGTTCGTGCTGCCTGTTGATAAAATCCGAAAGCAGCGGACTGAACAGATTTCTCTGTAATTGATCAGGAGGTTTACCTAACATTTTAATCAGTTTTTAATTGCACAAAATTAACATTAATTTTTCAGATTATGTGCAAACGGATAAAAAAAAATTTCGGATTGAGCAGTTGGACTTTGCCGCTTTCCCTGTAATGATGCTCTGCATCTTGTGTCGTTCCTGCATAACAGAACAATTATCGTTTTTATTTGTTTTTTTACATTTCATTATCAATCGTAAATATTTTAGCAAATCGTCAATAATTAAATTAACTTTGCACTAAATTTCAAAAGATATGAATTTAAATCTGATAAAAGAATTTATAGCCATCGCAGGTAAAGAGCAGGTTTTTGCCGATGAAGCCGACCGTCAGGCTTATTCCTACGATGCTGCGGTTTTAACGCCTCAAATTCCGGCTTTGGCAGTAATGCCTGCAACTCAGGAACAGTTGGGAAAAACCGTTAAACTTGCTTACGAAAACGGCTTGCCCGTTACCGTGCGCGGCGCAGGTTCCAATCTTTCGGGCGCTGCTGTTCCATCGTCTGCCGATTCTGTTGTTATATTAACCGGCAGGCTTAATCGAATAATTGAAATAAACGAAGAAGATTTATATGCCGTAGTAGAGCCGGGCACAGTTACTTCTGTTTTTGCCGAAGCGGTAAGTTCTCGCGGGCTTTTTTATCCGCCCGACCCCGGCTCGCAAACAGTTTCTACTCTCGGCGGAAATGTTGCCCTGAATGCAGGCGGTTTGCGCGGATTGAAATACGGAGTAACCAAAGATTATCTTATGGGAATGGAATTTTTTGACTGTAACGGCGAATTGGTAAAAACAGGCTCGCATACCGTGAAATGCGTTACAGGATACAATCTGGGAGGCATGATGCTTGGCTCGGAAGGTACGCTTGGCATATTTTCTCAACTGATTCTTAAACTTGTTCCTCCGCCGAAAGCCTCAAAAGCAATGATGGCTGTTTATGATAATATTGACAAAGCATCCGAAACTGTGGCTGCAATTATTGCTGCGCATATTATTCCGTGTACTCTTGAAATAATGGATAAAAAATGTATCAAATATGTGGAAATTCACACCAAAGCAGGGCTTCCTGTCGAAGCGGCAGCCATTCTTCTTATCGAAGTAGATGGCAATCATGAGCAGGCAGTAGAAGAAGATGCAAACGAAGTAATGAAAATATGTACAAAATGCGGCGCTGTAAATATCAGATTAGCCAAAGATGCAGATGAAAAAAACAAACTTTGGGAAGCGCGGCGTAATGCTCTTCCCGCTTTGGCGCGCGCTCGACCTACAACAGTGCTGGAAGACGCTACCGTGCCGCGTTCAAAAATTCCGGCTATGGTGGCTGAAATAAACAGAATTGCTTTGAAATATAATCTTGAAACAGGCACTTTTGGTCATGCCGGCGATGGCAATCTGCATCCTACAATTCTTTGCGACCGACGCAATAAAGAAGAATTCAGGCGCGTGGAAGATGCCGTAGATGAAATTTTTGATGCCGCTCTTAATCTTAAAGGAAC
>JAIRKV010000134.1 GCA_031259935.1 Prevotellaceae bacterium
TTTTTTTGTAAAGAGCGAGTGAATAATGAAAAATATGAAAATAATTGAAAAAATGTGTAACTTTGTGGAAAATCAATTACTGAATTATTAAAAATTTATAAACATGAATACAGACAAACAAATTTTAGAAAAAGCCCAGGTATGGCTTGGCAATAAATATGACGAAGAAACACGTAAACAGGTACAATATTTAATTGACAACGATCCGAACGAACTTGCAGAAAGTTTTTATCGAACACTGGAATTTGGAACGGGCGGATTGCGCGGAATAATGGGTGCGGGCAGCAATCGAATGAATAAATATACGGTTGGAATGGCAACTCAGGGTTTGGCAAATTATCTTAAAAAAGAAATAAAAAATGAAGAAATAAAAGTTGCCATTGCATACGACTGTCGCAATAACAGCAATTTTTTTGCAAAAATCGCCGCTTCGGTTTTAAGCGCAAACGGAATCAGAGTTTACCTTTTCGATTCGCTGCGACCAACGCCTGAACTTAGTTTTGCCGTTCGTCATTTTTCCTGTCACAGCGGAATTGTTATCACCGCTTCGCACAATCCGAAAGAATATAACGGTTACAAGGTTTACTGGTCGGATGGAGGACAAATTGTTGCGCCGCATGACAAAAATATAATTGCCGAAGTAAACGGAATTGTTGATATTGACGAAGTTAATTTCCGTGAAAATTCAGATAAAATAATAATTACAGGCGATGAATTTGACAATATTTATCTCGATAAACTGTGTTCGCTTTCGCTGTCGCCTGAGATTATCGGCAAACATAATGACATCAAAATTGTTTATACTCCCTTGCACGGCACGGGCGTGAAACTTGTTCCGCAAATTTTGCGGCGACTTGGTTTTACAAATATTATAAATGTGCCTGAACAGGACATAAACGATGGCAATTTTCCTACCGTTGCATCACCAAATCCCGAAGAACCTTCGGCGCTGAAAATGGCAATAGATAAAGCAGTTGCCGAAAATGCCGATTTGATAATGGCAACCGACCCCGATGCCGACAGAGTTGGCGTTGCCGTCAGAAATAAAAATAATGAATTTGTTTTGCTCAACGGAAATCAAACGGCGGCAATACTTACATATTATTTATTGACAAAATGGCAGGAAAAAGGCTTGCTGCACGGGAAAGAATATATTGTAAAAACAATAGTTACAAGCAATTTGCTAAGCGAAATAGCCAAAAAATTCAATGTCGAATGTTTTGACGTTCTTACAGGATTTAAATATATCGCCGAAAAGATAAAAGAAAACGAAGGAACTAAAAAATTTATTGCAGGAGGCGAAGAAAGTTACGGATTTCTGGCAGGCGAATTTGTTCGCGACAAAGATGCCGTAATGAGTTGCGCCATGATTGCCGAAACTGCCGCATGGGCAAAAGATAAAGGAAAAACATTTACAGATTTATTGCTTGATATTTATCTGGAATTTGGATTTTTTAAAGAAAAATTAATATCGCTTACGCGAAAAGGAAAAACAGGAGTCGAAGAAATTCAGGAAATGATGCGCAATTACAGGATAAAACCTCCGCATACGCTTGCCAGTTCTGAAATTGTTTTTATTCATGATTATCAGTCATCGCAAACATTTGACGTCAGAAATAATTTGCATTTGAAAATAAATCAGCCGAAATCCGACGTTTTGCAGTTTATAACCGCCGATGGAACAGTTGTTTCGATACGACCTTCGGGAACAGAACCCAAAATAAAATTTTATGTAAGCGCTCACGAACATTTAGCCAGTATTAACGATTATAACAAAATCTCGACCGAACTGGATGTGAAAATTCAAAAAATTATTGATGAACTGAAAGTGAAATTTTAACTAATATTTATGTAGAAACAAGACTGTTTTTTACAATAGTCTCGTTTTCTAATCAATAAAAATATTTATAGAGATATGAAATCATACAGAAAAGAATTGTGGTTTGAAGTAAACCAGCGCCGAAAACTTATAAACATAACCGATGAAGTTGAATTGTGCCTGAAAGAAAGCGGAATTACCGAAGGTTTGTTGCTGTGCAATGCAATGCACATAACGTCAAGCGTTTTTATCAATGATGACGAAAGCGGACTGCATCATGATTATGAAACGTGGCTCGAAAAACTTGCGCCCGAAAAACCTTACAGTCAATACCGGCACAACAGTTACGAAGATAATGCGGATGCTCATTTGAAACGAACGGTAATGGGACGCGAAATTGTTGTGGCAATTACTGACGGCAATTTGGATTTTGGTCCGTGGGAACAGATTTTTTACGGCGAATTTGACGGTAAAAGGCGTAAACGTGTACTGGTGAAAATTATCGGAGAATAAACCGTCGTTTCTTACAAATAAAGATTGACGGTTGATAAGATAAAATCACAGTCAGTTATTCAGTCGCTCCTTAAAAAGTAGTGAAATCATTTATTATAAATAGTCATTCCTTAATAAGTGGTGAAATCATTTATTATAAATAAGTTATAAATGTAAATTGTCGAATAAAAATACCGTGTTTTACGTACATACAGGCTAAAAGTCGGCAAAACAAGAACAGGTTTTTTCTTCTTTGTGTTCGTCATTGCGAGCGAAGCGAAGCAATCCAGAAAAAACACAAAGCGCAGGTCTGGATTGCTTCGGGCTAACGCCCTCGCAATGACGTGCTGATTGCTTTTATGTCAAAACAAAACTGATAGAAATAATGTCGTATTATTGCCGATTTTTTTTATTTTTAAGGAGCGACTAAATAGTTGCTCCTTATAAACTGTTTAAATTACATATTAACTGTAAATCAGATGTAAAAAACGATGAATGGAATTGCCGGGATGTTGATTTGTTTCCTGCATCCCGGCGGGATGCATCGCTCGGTAGAAATTTCAC
>JAIRKV010000133.1 GCA_031259935.1 Prevotellaceae bacterium
TGGTATAACCTGACAAAACAAAGCGGTTGAAAATTTAACCAATATTCCGCATATAAAACAGTAAAAAGATGGTAAAATTTTGGTTAATTTTTTCTGCCAATTTTGCTGCGCTGCGCTCCCTGATTTGCTTATTCCCATTCCGTTAGGAATGCGCCGCTCGGTAAAAACGACATCGCTTTATGCATCACGTGCGGGTTACGGCAGATGACTTGAAAAACTGCCGCTGTTCCGCACGTAACCTTTGTTGCGGTGAAATTTCTACCGGGCGTTATTCGGTCAGACGTTATTTTTTTATTTTCCCACACAGAATTTTGAAAATATGTTTCTTAAAATTTCGTCGGTTGTGATACTTCCTGTGATTGTTCCTATATGAAAAATGCAATCGCGAATATCCTGTGCAAGCAAATCATGAGAAATATTTTGTTTCAGTCCGTTTTGTATTCTTACTATTGCCGAATGTGCATTTTGCAAAGCTTCAAAATGTCGCATGTTGGTTACAATTATATCGTTAGAACCTGTTTCAGGTATTTGGGCGGTTTCAAGTAAAATATTTTGCAGCAATTCCATATTCAATTTTTCTTTAGCCGAAATATTTATCTGTTTTATTTCATCATTGTCGGCAATGCTGATATTTGCAGTAGATTTGCTTATGTCAATTTTGTTGTATGCAATAATAAGTTTTTTGTTTTTGCAGCGTTCAATCATTTCCGGTAACATTTTCCTGGCATTTTCAACAGATTGAGATACATCAATAATCCAAAGTACAATAGAGGCTTGCTCGATTTTGCTGTATGTTCGTTCGATTCCCATGTTTTCTATTTTGTCTTTTGTATCGCGTATGCCGGCGGTATCAATAAAACGAAACATCAGTCCTCCAATGTTTGTTGCATCTTCGATTGCGTCGCGTGTTGTACCGTGAATTTCGCTGACTATTGCGCGTTCTTCGTTGAGAAGAACATTCAGCAATGTCGATTTGCCTGCGTTGGTTTCGCCGACAATGGCAACAGGAATCCCGTTTTTGATAGCATTACCAACATCAAACGATTTGCAAAGTTTCGAAATATATTCTTCTATATTAAATGCAAGTTTGCCAAGTTCATTTCTGTCGGCAAATTCAACATCTTCTTCATTAAAATCAAGTTCAAGTTCGATTAACGAAGCAAATTCAACAAGTTTTTGACGAATATTTTGCAGTTCGTTCAAAAAAAATCCACGCATTTGATTCATTGCGATTCTATGCGCGGCTTGGGATTCGGAACTTATCAAATCGGCAACGGCTTCGGCTTGGCTCAAATCCATTTTTCCATTTAAAAATGCGCGTTGAGTAAATTCTCCGGCTTGCGCAAGCACACAACCGTTTTCGATAAGCAATTTCAAAATTTGCTGCTGAATATATGCAGAACCATGACACGAAATTTCTACTGTATCTTCGCCTGTATATGAGTGCGGCGCTCGAAAAATGCTGACAAGCGCTTCGTCTATAATTTCGTTTTTGCCGTTTTTTATTTTGCCAAAAATAACCGTATGCGATTCCGCGTCAAACAAATTTTTATTTTCATTGAAAGTGCAAAAAATTTTACTTGCATTCTGTATCGCTCTGTCGCCCGAAACCCTTATCACGGCAATCCCTCCAATGCCCGCCGCAGTTGATATTGCACAAATTGTAGATTGATTCATTTGATGTATTTTTTTGCAAAAATAATAGATTATATTCGAATTTTATAAAAATTTGCATTACAATTCGGCTGTCCGATTTAATTCGCTCGCTCTTTACGAATAAAAAAATCAGCAATGATAGAACATTATTTTTGTCCGTTTTGTTTTGACATGAAAGCAAGCAATCCGGAAAACCACAGGACACAATTCTGGATTAACTCCGTTGAGCTCCGCTGCGCTTCGGTTGCTTCGGGCTAATGCCCTCGCAATGACGTGCCGGTTTGTTTTTGAAATAAGATGGAAAGAAGGTTTTATTATTTTGCTTTTTATTTGGTATTGAGCGGAAGTGATATGTCTCTGCCTGTGCGTGTGTGATGCACACGATGGAACGAACGGGATAGAATCTCGTCCGAACAGAGGTAAACTGTCTTCACAGAATGGAGAATGTTATTTCAGTCAAACCAGTTTTCGTTTTTCATCATTGCATAAATGCTGTCGGCTGTTGCTATTCTGTCGATATCATCTCTGTTTGAGAAAAACAGCAATATTATGTTTTTTTCGGGAATTTTACCTGCATAAATCGTAAATCCTCCGTTATCGCCAAGGTGATAAATACATTCGGGTTCGTTCGGATTTTGCTGTACAAACCATCCGTATCCGTAACCTGTGTTTTTGTTGTATCCGTATTCGGCATCCGCAGTTATTGCAATTTTAGGCGAATATGCCATTTTCTTAAAATCTTCGCCTATTATTTTATTTTCGTGCAAAGCTTTTTCCCATTTGGCAAAATCACGTATCGATGTATAAAGTCCGCCATCGGCTTTTGATGCAAAAAAACTGGTTTCGCCGTAATCACATTCCACATACATGTTTTTTTCTTTATCAAAAGTGTAGCCGTGAGCCATATTTGGAATAGAGCGTTCGGCTTCAAAATACATTGAACTGTTCATTTGGGCAACATCAAAAATATGTTTTTTCATATACGAATCGAAATCAATGTCTGTAATTCGCGGAATAATTTGATATATCAGTTGAAAAGTGGGATTTATGTATTCGTATTTTGTTCCGGGTTCAAAATTCAATCTGTCAAGGTCGATTAAATATTTACACGATTCGATATCGGTCGAATAAAGTATAAAATTTTTATCGGTTCGCGGGCGTGTATCCGGAATTCCTGATGTATGGCTCAGTATGTGATGCAGCATTATGCGATTATAAAAGTCGGCTTTGTATTCGGGAAAAAACTTTTTAAGACTGTCGTTCAACTGCAACAATCCGCGTTCGGCAAGTTGCAGAATGGCAATAGCCGAAAATTGTTTTGATACCGATGCAATGCAAAAATTTGTTTCGGGAGTTATCGGTGTTTTTGTTTGCATATCTGCAATTCCGTAACATTTTTCAAAAACGGTGCTGCCATTTTTCACAACGAGCACGGCAGCGCCCGGCTCACTGCTATCGGAATAGACAGCAGAAAATAAGGAATCGACTTTACTGCAAAAGTCGGACTGGTTTTTCGAGTTTTGTTTACATGAAATCATTGCCGTAAAAAATAAAACTGTCGCAAGGTTAATAATAATATGTGTTTTCATTTTCGTTTCAATAAATGTTTTATGTTTTTTAAATCAATTTTTTCTTTTCGTATGACAAAATATAAATATACAAGAATAAGTGCGAAATTCAGTGCAAAGTTAAACAAATTGTTTGACGTTGCAACAATACGCGACAATGCAAACAGTACAACGCCGAACACGATATAAACTGCAACTGTTTTCCAGTCGTATGGAATAAGCCAGTATTTTTTGCACAGTTTCCAGCTGACGATTATCATTGTCAGATACGACAAAAAATGTCCGCAAGCCGCAGCATAATATCCGAAATAAGGCATGAATACGGCATTTATAACAATTGTTACCATTAATCCTGAAAGTGTGATATTTACGGCAAATTTCGTTTGTCCCGATATTTTGTACCACATCGACAGATTAAAGTTGATACCAAGCAAAATATTTGCCAGAAGCATAATCGGCACAATGCCTGTACCAACTCGAAAATCTTTTCCTATAAATAATTGAAACACATCAAGATAAAGGGCAACAAAAAGGAAAATGAAAACGCAGAAAATAACAAAATATTTCATAACATCCGCATATATTTTCTTTTGATTGTCGTTATTGCTTTGGCTGAAAAAGAAAGGTTCTGCGGCAAAACGAAACATCTGAACAAACAGAGTCATAAGCACAGCCAGTTTTACGTTTGCACTGAATATTCCTGTCAAATCGCTGCTTGATGTGCCTTCGGGCGAAAAAAATCTGAATAAAATGCGGTCGGTAACATCGTTCAAAACGCCGGGCAACTGCGAAAGCACAACAGGAATTGCATATATCATCAACTGTTTCCACAGAACAGCCGAGAATCCGAATTTTGTTTTCAGCAGCACAGGTAAAAAAAGTATCAACGAAATAATACAGCTGCCGAGAATTGCAAATAAAATATATCCGCCGTCGGGGACAGGCGAAAGAAATTTGAGCAGAAACGAATCGGGATGCGCCGCTGCATACGCAGGAAATCCTAAAAAAAGAATAAGATTAAACGATGTTTCAGATAATATTTTAATAATTTTAAATATGCCGAATTTCAATGCTTTTTGCTGATATCTTAATCGTGCAAAGATTACCGAAGTGAAACTGTCGATTGCCAAAATTGCCGCCGAACACCATACAAATTCTCCGCGCCCGACATATCCCAAAACATTTGCAATATCGCCGGCAAATATAATACCGGCAGCAAGCACAGCCAGCGAAACGGATGCCAAAAATATAAGAATGGTAGAAAAAACTTTATCGGGATTATTTCCGTCTTTGTTTGCAAAACGAAAAAACGCTGTTTCCATGCCGAATGCAAAAAGCGCTTGCAGTATTGCAATATACGAAATAATTTCCGAATAAACTCCGAAAGCATCCGTATCAATCATGCGTGTGTAAAGAGGCACAAAAAAGAAATTTATAATGCGCGCAACTATTGTTGTCATACCGTAAATTGCTGTTTCGCCTGCAAGTTTTTTTATGCTTCCCATCGTAAACTATCTGTTAAAATTCTATTCCTCGTCTGTTGAAAATCAAATATCCGAAATTAACTGAAAATATGAGTTTATTTTTATATCCGTCATAATAATACATTGTTGCGCTTAACGGACCAATCGGCGATTGCCAAACCAAAGAACCATATCCCATAAAAGAACGGTTTTTAAATTTGTCGCCGTAAATGATTTGGTCTTTTTCGCCCTTTTTCAGTTCTCTGTAAGGTTGAAAAACATATAAGCCGCCTTTTACGTACACGCTTTTCATTAAAGAAAATATCGGCATAATTCCGGCTGCAACATACGAATTTGCTCTGAAATTTTCTAAAAACAGGGTTTGACTGTGTTGCGTCGGCTGAAATGATGGCGAAAAAAACAGAGTTGGGTAATAGCCCGAAAATGATGCTTTTTGCGAATAAACGCCTTCAAGCAGATAGCCGAGAGAAAAATTTTTGGAAATATTAAAGTATTTTTCTTCGTAAAGTTTTATTGAAAAAATACTTTTCGATTTGCGTTCTTTTGCAAGTATTGAAGTATTGCCCGGCAGATATTTGCCATTTCCCGTCATAAACTGTAATTTTATTTGCCATTTTCTGCCTTCGGTCGGAAATTCCATATAATTCAAATTGTTACGGACAATTTCGATGCTTGATGCAAAATAATTAAGTTTATAAATATCGGAAGTATCGGATATCAAAAAGTTGCGATTCTGATAATAATCACTTTTATTCATTCCGACTGTTGCATCCATTCTGAAAATTGTGTTTCGATTGACAATGTAGCCGCCACCTGTTTGATAATGTACATCCTGATGTTTCAGATAAACGGGTTTTTCATCTTCAATAAAAAAATCGGTTCGACTTTCGTAATAATCGTAATGATTGTAACGAAAATACTGTTCCCAAAATACGGGCAGACTGAATGGATAATCACGCCGAAAACCAAACTGCGCAGCCGAATATAATTTGCCGTAATGGAAATTCACACTGTATCGCGAATATGCTTTTGCCCAGTGCTTATGTTCAAATCCAAGATAAGCCTGATTCAGCAATGTAGATGAAATATTGGCTCCAAATGCAAGTTTATTGCTGGGCCCAAGCATTACTTGAAGGTTGACATCAAAACTTTTCGCAATCGAATCGTAAACAGCCGCAGGAAAAAGAGACGAAACAACGCCGGTTTCTATAATTTTGAAATATCTGTCTTTGAATCTGTTCATCGACATTGTGCTGTCGGGATTGTTTCTGCCCTGACTGATCATTTTTTGTATAAAATCTTTTTCCTTGTCGGGAATTTTATTTCCTGTTACATTTATTTTTTTCAATCGCTGCTGCGGTATATTTGCCTTGAATATTTCACGTTTCATTGCCACTTCGGCGGCTGTGCGACGTACGGAAATTCTTTGTTTTATCGAATCTGCCATTTTCAATGCATTTTGATAGCCTGCATCAATTATTTTGTCCAGTTCGGAAAATGCAAATATATCAACATCATCGAACTTTGTGTCAATACGAACACTTTTTCCTTCGGGCATTGTATAATCAGTATCGTTCATCATCATTTTTTTCAACTGTTCAAAAATATTTTCTCCATCAACAACAGGCTCATTATCCGAACATTTGCTTCCTATGATAAAATCGGGTTTAAAATCATTTTCCATAACATCCCATGGAAAATTATTGTAAATTCCGCCATCAAAAAGCAAAGCCGAATCAATCATAATTGCCTTAAATGCAAGTGGAAACGTCATAGATGCCCGAATCGACATTCCCAAGTCGCCACTGCGCGAAATAAACAATTTATGCGTATTAATATCGGCAGAAACACAGCGAAACGGTACAAAAAGATTGTCGAAATTACCGTTACACGCAGCAGTCGCACCCGAAAAAAGTTCAAAAAAGGCAATATCCATGGGATATGGCGATATTATACTTGTCGGCAAATTAATTTTGAAAGGAATTTTTTTACCTTTTTTAATGTTGAATTTAACCAGAAACAATTCGGATGTAGGCTCTTTCGACAAAGCGTAATACCGATGTTTTTCATCAATATTTCCCGAAAGCCAGTTTTCGAAATCATTTGATTTGAAAATACTTATCATTTCATCTGTCGAATATCCGGATGCATAAAGTCCTGCAACTATAGCGCCCATTGAAGTTCCCGTAACATAATCAACAGGAATATCATTTTCTTCCAGCGCTTTTATTACTCCAATATGCGATAATCCTCTTGCTCCTCCACCGCTCATTACCAGTCCTACGCTTTGTGCGAAAGTAAATAAGGGCGTTAATATGAAACAAAAAGTTGCAAATAATTTTATTATTATTTTATATTTATTTCTATTCATCTCAAATTATTATCACGCAAAATTATATAAAATAACATAAATAACCTAAAATCCGCAATACCGGAGTCAACGCATTAAAAATTACACAAATCGACAGATGTTAATAATTTGGCTGCTTTGCTGTTTGTAAATATTTGTTTTTTAAGATGTTAAAGTGAAAATAAATTTGTGTCTTTCTCCTTTAAATTTCGTGCAACAATTTTTATCCGTTTGTGTGTAATTAGGAAAAATTTGATGCTATCCTTGTGCAAATTAAATCTTTATTCAATCGCATCTTACAGATAAAAAAAGCGCAAATGATAAAGTGAAACCTTTGCAAGGCAAAAATGTTGATAAAATGTTAATATTTAGTTGATTATAATTTGTTTGTGTGGAATATTTCGTGTATCTTTGTATCATGTACAATAAAAAAAGAAAACAAATGGGCTTTAGTGACACTTATGTGGAAAAACGTGTTCGTAAGAATGTGTTTTTCAAGCACATCAATATACTTATCGATTGGTCGGTGCTGGAAAAAGAAATTGATAAAATATATAAATGCTCCTTAATAAGCATTGAAAATCATTTGTTATAAATATTTATAAATGCAAATTGTCGAATAAAAATACCGTGTTTTACGTACATACAGGTTAAAAGTCGGCAAAACAGGAACAGGTTTTTTCTTCTTTGTGTTCGTCATTGCGAACTGCGAAGCAGGAAGCAATCCAGATTTATGTTTTTTGTTCTTCTGGATTGCTTCGTCGCTGCGCTCCTCGCAATGACGTGCTACTTGCTTTTATGTCAAAACAAAACTGACAGAAATAATGTTGTATTATTGCTGATTTTTTTATTTTTAAGGAGCGACTATTTATTCGCAAGCCTCTGAAAAATAATATTTTGATGTCTTGTTCGAAAACAGCATTTTATATGTTATCGAATATTAAAAAAAATAACAAAATATTTTTTCATAATTCATAATTTATTTCTATATTTGCAGCAAATTTAATTTAATATGTAAAGTTATGAAAAAACTACTGCTTTCATTGATAATTTTATCTGCTTTTGCTTGTCTTTCGGCACAGACAGCCAATAATCCTTTTGAAAAATACGGATACAAAAAACAGGTGATGTTTACTTCATCGAAAGGCGAATTTGAAGAATTTCACGACCAAACGGATATTGTTGAAAT
>JAIRKV010000018.1 GCA_031259935.1 Prevotellaceae bacterium
GCAACTCCCATGTTACAATACGCTTCTGCGTAGTTTGGATTAATATCAATGGCTTTTTGCAAACATGATAGAGCCTTTGTATAATTTTCCAAATTAGAGTAAGCGCCTCCCATGTTACAATACGCTTCTGCATAATTTGGATTAATATCAATGGCTTTTTGCAAATATGATACAGCCTTTGTGTCATCCTCTAAATTATTATAAACAATTCCCATATTACAATACGGTTCGGCAAGCTTTGGATTAATATCAATAGCTTTTTGCAAATATGATATAGCCTTTGTATAATTACCTAATTTAAAGTAAACGTTTCCCATATTACAATACGGTTCTGCATAGTTTGGATTAATATCAATGGCTTTTTGATAATATGATACAGCCTTTGTATAATTCCCTGAATTATCATAAACAAGTCCCATATTACAATGGACTTCTGCAAGATTTGGATTAATATCAACGGCTTTTTGCAAACATGATAGAGCCTTTGTATAATTTTCCAATTTGTAGTAAGCAAGTCCCATATTAGAATGGGCTTCTGCAAAGTTTGGATTAATATCAATAGCTTTTTGGAAACATGATACAGCCTTTGTATAATTTTCCATCTTACCGTAAGCAAATCCCATATTATAATGGGCTTCGGCAAAGTTTGGATTAATATCAATGGCTTTTTGCAAACATGATAGAGCCTTTGTATAATTTTCCAAATTAGAGTAAGCGCCTCCCATGTTACAATACGCTTCGGCGTAGTTTGGATTAATATCAATGGCTTTTTGATAACATGATATAGCCTCCGTATAATTTTCCAGCTTACTGTAAGCAACTCCCATATTACAATGAGCTTCCGCATCGTTTGGATTACTGTCAACAGCCTTTTGATAATGTTCAATTTCACTTTGTATGCTATTGTTATCTTGGGCTTCAATGCAATTTGCATAAGCAAATAGCAGTGGGATTAAAAACAGGTTTAATAAATTTTTCATAATTTTTATTTGTTGTTTAATTATCAATTATCAAAAAATCACTCTGGCAATCATTATTCCTGTATGTTCTGTGTTTTTTGCCAGATAATCGTGCAAAGGTTCGTTGCTTATCATAACTTTTTTGCCCGACATTGAGGCGTGCATTAGATATATTCTTCCGTTGCGTTCGACAGCCAGACCTGTGTGTGTAATGTCGAGCCCTTCGGTGTTGCAGGTTATTGCTATCAAATCGCCCGGCTGTATGTTTTTTTCCATTTCGGCAACTTTTGCTTTTGGTATGTAATAATGTTTGTGTTGATTGAGATTTTCTTCCGAAAGTTTTATTTTGTCAAAAGTTTGCCTGTCGGCAAGGCGCGGATATTTTTCGCTGTTTTGCGTCATGTAGTTTATTGTTTTCATATACGGTTCTCCGCCGATTTCTTTGGTAATGTTTTTCACAAAACCCTGTGCTTCGTTTGTTACAATCCAGTCTGAAAAATAATGAATACGTGAAGCGTAACCATCAACTTTACCGTTGCGGTATCGCAATTTTTTCAATTGTTGCAGATATGCTTCAAAATCGGTTTGGGATGTTTTTGCAAGGATTGCAAGCACAACAGTGTTTTCGAGAAATGTGGTACAGTCGAGTTGAAGAAAATTGACGGTCAGAACCTCATTTTCACATTCGAGCGTATGGGCGGCATAAGGCAATCCCAGCATATATGTTCCCGTTTGAGGAATAAGTTTTGAATATTCGTTATCGGGGCTTTTTTCCGACAGTATTTTTTTTATCAGTGAATTGAATATGAATTTGTCATCTTCCGTATATTTCACATCGCCGGTTTGAGCCTGCGCCGCTGTGCATACAAGCGCTGCAAATAACATTATTAACTGCTTTTTCATAATATTGTGTTATGATTTGCCGAGTTTTTTATTTTTTGCGATTCTTGCCAAAAGTTCAACAGTGCGTATTCGGTCTTTATATGTGTTGTAAGCGTTCAGTTTCACAGTATCAACGGCTGCATCCGAGTTGCCTTCCCAGCGGCGGCAGAGGTACAGAGGTTCGTAAATTCGTCCTATCTGACAGTTTCGCGAGATAGCCAGTCCTGCTGCATAATCTTCGCCGTAGCTTACGTTCGGCACTTTTATTTTTCGCAGTACCGGCGTGTAAAATGCTCTGGGCGCTCCAAGTCCGTTTATTCGCAGCGCATTGTTTCGACCGTTGTCGGGCGTCCATTCTCTGTGGTCGATTATGCCGGGCGGAATCGTTTCCAAATTTGCATTTACTGTTTTATAAGTTCCGACAACCATTGCACACTGCTGTTCGTAAAAAGCATCAACTATTTTCTGCAAAGTGTTTTCGTCAATATACAAATCGTCGCTGTCGAGCTGTACGGCAAAGCGTCCGCAGCGCCGATCCATCACTGCGGCAGTCCAGCATCCGCCAATGCCCAGATCTTTGCGTTCGGGAATGATATGAACAATCAAATCGCTTTTGCCTGCATATTCTTCGATTATTTCGCCCGTTCCGTCGGTAGAATGATTGTCGACAATTATCAGATTGAATTTGAATTTTGTTTTTTGCATCAATACCGATTTTATTGCATCTTCAATAGTTGTTGCTCTGTTGCGAACCGGAATAACAACGCTTGCTTCAAATTCAAATTCGTCTTTGTCAAATTCAATTTTGTCAAATTCGGGTTTCAAATATCCTCCTGTTTCTTTAAGATGCTGGGTGCAGGCTTTTTCCATTTCTATCTGTACTTCACGATTTTTGGGGTCAACATAATCAAACTGTTTTTCGCCCGATTTTCGTGTGTCGAGTTCTGTTTCGGTGTAAAGAAATTCGGGAATTCTGAACAGCGAATGAGTTTGCGAAACTTTCAGGCGTAAATCGTAGAAGCCTGCAAAGTTAAATTCGTGCGAAAATTTTGCAATTCCTTTTTTCAGCGCTTCTGTTTTATAAAACAGCGCCGACCCAAAATTAAAATCATCGCGCAAACTTCCCTGCTGGTAATCAATCACAGGATGAGCGCAAAGTTCGTCGTTTTTCTTTTCGTAATAGTCTGAATAAACCATTCCTGCTCCGGTGTCGTCAATCAAATTAACAAAACGCTCGAGCGCATATGCTCCCAGTTGAAGCGGAGATGTTTTGATGTAAATCAAACAGTAAGGAGTGTTTGCATTGTCGCCGACAGATTTTACGGCGCTTGTCGAAAAAAAGTTTTTACATTCAATCCATTCACAATTTTCGGGAATGTTATTGGGTTTTTCGGTTGACATTAAAAATATTTTTTCAACCATGTCTGTGCTTAACAACTGATTTACAGTTGTCGCAAAATCTTCGTTTTCCTTTACGGGCATGAAACATGAAATTATTTTTTCCATAACACAATTCGGTTTTATAATTTATAAATTAATTTAATTAAGGTCAAAAGTAGTAAAAAAATGCAA
>JAIRKV010000096.1 GCA_031259935.1 Prevotellaceae bacterium
CAAGGAATCAGGGTCAACGCATTAAAAAATGTACAAATAGACGGTTGCTAACAATTTGGCTGTTTTGTTGTTGAAATAAGGTGGAAATAAGGTTTTTGTGTGTGTTCGTCATTGCGAGGAATGAAATGACGAAACAATCCAGAAAAACACAGGACGTAAATCTGGATTGCTTCACTGCTTCGCAGTTCGCAATGACGTGCTTATTTTTCTGTTTTATTTCCATATTATTCTTTAAATTTTAAATATTTAAATCATTAAATTATTAAACGCTCCTCGCAATGGCGTGCTGCTTGCTTTTATGTCAAAACAAAACATAGGTCTAGATTGCTTCTTGCTTCGCAGTTCGCAATGACGAACACAAACCTTATTTCCACCTTATTTCAAAAACAAAACAACCTTAGTAGTAAAACATAACACACATAACACACACCCGCCAACCTTATTACCTTATTGTTCATTTGTTTCCTGCCTCCCGGCGGGATGCATCGCTCGGAAGAAATTTCATCGCAACCAAAGGTTACGTGCGGAGCAACGACGGTTTTTCAAGTCATCTGCGGCAATCCGCACGTGATGCATAAAGGCATGTCGTTTCTACCGAGCGACGCATTCCTAATGGAATGCGAATAAGCAAATCAAGGAGCGCAGCGATTTAATAATTTTAAAATTTAAAGATTTAAAAGCATCGTCATTGCGAGGGCGTTAGCCCGAAGCAATCCAGACCTGCGCTTTGTGTTTTTTCTGGATTGCTTCGCTTCGCTCGCAATGACGAACACAAAGAAGAAAAAAACCTGTTCCTGTTTTGCCGACTTTTATCTTGTATGTACGTAAAACACGGCATTTTTATTCGATAATTTACATTTATAACTTGCTTATAATAAATGATTTCGCCACTTTTTAAGGAGCGACTAAATATTTAAATCATTAAACGCCATCGCAATGACGCGCTGCTTGCTTTTTTGTCAAAACAAAACATAGGTCTGGATTGCTTCTTGCTTCGCAGTTCGCAATGACGAACACAAACCTTATTTCCACCTTATTTCAAAAACAAAACAACCTTAGTAGTAAAAGATAACACACACATCCAACCTTATTAGCTTATTGTTCATTTGTTTCCTGCATCCCGCCGGGATGCGAATAAGCAAATCAGGGAGCGTAGCGATTTTATAATTTTAAATTTAAATATTTAAAAGCATCGTCATTGCGAGGGCGTTAGCCCGAAGCAATCCAGACCTGTGCTTTGTGTTCTTTTCTGGATTGCTTCACTGCTTCGCAGTTCGCAATGACGTGCTTATTTTTCTGTTTTATTTCCATATTATTCTTTAAATTTTAAATATTTAAATCATTAAATTATTAAGCGCTCCTCGCAATGACGAACAAAAAATATCCCGTCAGGGATAGAATGTTGATAGAAATTTCATCGCAACCAAAGGTTACGTGCGGAGCAACGACGGTTTTTCAAGTCATTTGCAGTAACCCGCACGTGATGCATAAAGGCATGTCGTTTTTACCGATATTTTGTCCCTACGGGACAGAATGTCAAAATCTGTTCGATTTACAAACAATGAACAACGAAAAAGCGCTGTTTTTTTTGCAGAGTTTTTATCTGTATTGACGCAAAAACCTGCAATTCTATTCATCGTTTTTTACTTCTAATGTACAATTAACATGTAATTTAAACAGTTTTTAAGGAGCGACTAATTAACGCAGTGAAGTGTTTTTTGCAATTAATATGCATTGTTAAAAAATATTACAGATAAAATTTTCGTTTTTTATTTTAAAATATTACTTTTGTGCTTTTCAAATTACAAAAAAAGAATGAATTATTTCGATATTATCTTTGCGTTAATCATTATCTGGGCTGCCATTCGAGGATTTTCGACAGGCTTTATAATACAGATTTCAAGTTTGCTGGCAATGCTGACAGGCGCTTTTGCGGCTTATAAAGCATCATTCTGGCTTGCTTCCAAATTTTCAACAATCATAAATGCCGACCCTGTTATTATAAATACAGTCGCTTTCATCGTTACTTTTGCGATAGTATGGGGGCTGGTTATTTTGCTTGGTAAATTTTTGCATGCAGTTGTAAAAATTGCAATGATGGGACTTTTAAATCGTATTTTGGGAATATTTTTTTCCGTATTAAAAATTGTTTTTGCATTAAGCGTTATTCTTATACTTGCAGGCAATTTAAATAAATCGCTGAATTTTTTACCGCAAAAACATATAAACAGTTCGTTGCTTTACAAGCCTGTTGAAAAGTTTGCTTCGGCGATTTTTCCGTATCTGAAAACAGGTTTCAACAAAGCCCAAAAGCAGTGGAATGAAAATCAGGAAAAAGACACTGTCTGATTTTCCAAATCTTATTGATAAAATTATTGAACATGATAAAATCTTTTTGGGAAAAAATAGAGAAAACATTATCGCAAAACGACATTTGCGAATATGCTTTCATCCGTCAGCCCGATCATCCCTTGCCGAATATCGACCGTATCAAAGAATTAATGAATTTGACAAAATCAATAATTTTCCCGGGATTCTTCGGCAGCGACGACAACGGCAGTGCAACGGTTGATAATCTTAAAAACGTTTATTCGTTACTGAACGAAGAGATTTATAAATGTCTGTGTTTTTCAAACAGTTATGATTGTCCACGCAAATCGGCTAACGAATTTACTCTGTCATTTATCGAAAAACTGCCTGAAATAAAACGTCTGCTGGCAACAGACGTAAAAGCCGTACATGATTGCGATCCGGCAGCCAAAAGTTACAGCGAAGTCATTTTTTGTTATCCTGCCATTCAGGCAATGTTGCATTATCGTGTGGCGCACGAACTGTTGCTCATGCAAATTCCGTTGCTTCCGCGCATTATCACCGAAATGGCTCATTTTGCAACGGGAATAGATATTCATCCGTGTGCGCAGATAGGCGAATATTTCAGTATCGACCATGGAACCGGCGTTGTGATTGGCGAAACCTGCATAATCGGAAATAACGTCAGACTTTATCAGGGCGTAACTCTCGGAGCAAAAAGTTTTGTTTTCGATAATGACGGTTTGCCTGTAAATCAGCCTCGACATCCTGTTATTGAAGATAATGTAATAATTTATTCAAATTCAACTGTTCTCGGTCGCATAACAATAGGACACGATTCCATAATCGGAGGTAATGTTTGGCAAGTAAACAATGTTCCGCCTTATTCGCGTATTATTCAGAAGAAAGCGTCGGCAACCTTCACCGACGGTTTGGGAATTTAACGGTTATGCATATGCTTCGTCATTGCCTTTTTTGATTCGTATGAGCAACTGTTTATACCGTCATTATTTCTTTTTCTTTCTTTTCTAATATTTTGTCGATTTTTTTGTTTATTTCTTCGGTTATTTTCTGAACTTCGGCTTCAAAGTCTTTTGCCAAATCTATGGAAAGTCCATCTTTTTGAAGTTTTTTTATCGATTCGATAGCATCCCGGCGCAAATTGCGAACTGCAACTCTTGCATTTTCGCCTTCGGAACGTGTTTTCTTCACCAGTTCCTTGCGACGTTCTTCTGTCAATGGCGGAACGTTGATGCGAATTGTTTCTCCGTTGTTTTGAGGATTGAAACCTATATTTGCAACAAGAATCGCTTTTTCAATTACGGGAATCATTGATTTTTCCCATGGTTGAATACTTATAGTGCGCGCATCGGGCGATGTAAGACTTGCTACCTGACTGATTGGCACTTTTCTGTCGTAATAATGCACTTCGATATTTGCAAGCATCGAAGGATTTGCTTTTCCTGCCCGTATCGAAACAAGTTCGTTTTCGAGAAAATCAACTGCTTTTTGCATTTTGTTTTTAGTTGTTTCAACTGTAGTTTTTGCTTTTGATTCCATATATCTGTATTGTTTTTAATTAGTATTGATTTTATATATTTAATTTTTTACTGTTGTTCCTGTTTTTTCGCCGTTTATTATTTTCAAAAGATTCCCTTTTTCGTTAATATCGAATACGATTATCGGCAAATTATTTTCACGGCAAAGAGTAAATGCGGTTAAATCCATTATTTTAAGGTTTCTACCGTAAGCCTCGCTGAATGTCAGCGTATCGAATTTTATTGCCGATTTATCAGTTTCGGGGTCGGCTGTATAAATTCCGTTTACTCGTGTTCCTTTAAGTAAAACGTCGCACTGTGTTTCAACAGCGCGTAATGCTGCCGCCGAATCGGTAGTAAAAAAGGGATTGCCTGTGCCGCCTGCAATTATTACAACATATCCGTCATTCATATACTCGATTGCTCTGTCGCACGAATAATATTCGCCAACAGGTTCCATTCGTATTGATGTAAGCACTTTTGCTTTTTGTCCTGTCGATATTAATGTCGATTGAATTGCAATACTGTTGATTACTGTTGCCAACATTCCCATATAATCTCCTTTTATGCGGTCGAAGCCGCGTTGTGTTCCGCTCAAACCGCGAAAAATATTTCCGCCTCCAACAACAACGGCAACCTGTGTGTTTTTTTGCGAAACGGCTTTTATATCTTCGGCATACTGCAAAAGAACGTTTTCGTTAATGCCGTATTTATCCGCACCTTGCAGAGCTTCGCCGCTCAATTTCAACAATATTCTTTTATACATTTTAGCAAGCATTTTATTTTTGCGTAAAATTAGTGTATTTTCAGACAATAACAAATTTTTTTTGAAAAAATTTAAATTTAAAGTATTTAGTCGGCTGTCCGAATTTTAATATAATCAGTTGCTTCTTAATAAATATTAAAACAATTTATTAGAAATATTTATAAGTTCAAATTACCGAATAAAATACCGTGTTTTACGTACATACATGATAAATTTCGGCAAAACAGGAACAGGTTTTTTCTTCTTTGTGTTCTTCATTGCGAGGGCGTTAGCTCGAAGCAACCGAAGCGCAGCGGAGCTCAACGATTTAATCCAGAAGAACAAAAAACATAAATCTGGATTGCTTCGTCATTTCATTCCTCGCAATGACGCGCTTTTTTGTTTGCTTCTGTCTGTAATCTTTAAATTATTAAATATTTAAAATGAAAAAAACAACGTCATTGCTCAGCGAAGCAATCCAGAAATAATTTTAAAAATTAAATACCGGATTATTTCGCTTCGCTTGCAAATATGATTCTGCCTGTGATGATTTGAAAAAACTTGGATAAAAAAGCAAAAATATCGAACAGAGCAGACATGTACTTTCAATATGTAACAACGGTTAATTGAAGATGAGATAAGCGTTTTATCAATTTATTTTTATCAAAATACGTGAATATATTAAAATTTTAAATAATTTTGCTGTCCGATATGAAATTATAATCCTGATTAATTGTTAATTTATGTGTGGAATAACAGCAATATTCGAAATTAAGAGAAAAGACGAAGTACTTAGAAAACAAGCGTTAATAATGTCAAAACGCATTCGTCACAGAGGACCCGACTGGAGTGGAATTTATTCAAGTAAAAGGGCTATTCTTGCTCACGAACGACTTTCAATTGTTGATCCCGCTTCGGGCGGACAGCCATTGAAAAGCAAAGATGGCAAACTGATTTTGGCGGTAAACGGCGAAATATACAATCATCGCGAAATACGCGAGCAGTTAAAAGACGAATACGAATTTCAAACAGGCTCGGATTGTGAAGTAATTCTCGCTTTGTACAGAAAAAAAGGCGTAAATTGCATTGAAGATTTAAATGGTATTTTTGCTTTTGCCTTATATGATGAAGAAAAAGATGCATATCTGATTGCCCGCGACCATATTGGCATAATTCCACTGTATATTGGATACGATGTTGATGGACACGTACTTGTATCTTCCGAACTGAAAGGATTGGATGGTTTTGCCGTAAAATACGAACCATTTCTTCCGGGTCATTATTTGTACAGCGAAGATAAAAAATTGACTAAATGGTATGTGCGCGACTGGATGGATTATGAAAACGTAAAAAACGGCGATGCCGATGTGCAAAAACTGCACGACTCGTTGCAGGTTGCCGTACAGCGACAGTTGATGAGCGATGTGCCTTATGGCGTTCTTTTGTCGGGCGGACTGGATTCGTCCATAACTTCTGCAATTGCCAAACAGTATGCAGCCAAACGTATCGAAACAGACGGAAAATCGGATGCATGGTGGCCTCAACTTCATTCTTTTGCTATCGGATTAAAAGATTCGCCCGACCTGGCAGCCGCCCAAAAAGCAGCCGACCATATAGGCACGGTTCATCACGAAATACATTATACCATACAGGAAGGTTTGGATGCTTTGCGAGATGTAATATATTACATCGAAACGTATGATGTAACAACAGTACGCGCCTCTACGCCAATGTATCTGGTTGCCCGCGTTATCAAAAGTATGGGAATAAAAATGGTGCTTAGCGGCGAAGGCGCAGACGAAGTGTTCGGCGGTTACCTTTATTTTCACAAAGCGCCGGATGCGAAATCGTTTCATGAAGAAACTCTTCGTAAAATCAGCAAACTGTATTTATACGACTGTCTCAGAGCAAATAAAAGTTTAAGCGCATGGGGAGTCGAAGGGCGAGTGCCTTTTCTCGACAAAGAATTTCTTGATGTTGCCATGCGTTTAAATCCCGAAGCAAAAATGGCGCCGGGAAATGTGATAGAGAAAAAAATCCTTCGCGAAGCCTTTTCATCTCTGCTTCCTGCCGAGATTGCATGGCGACAGAAAGAGCAGTTTTCGGATGGCGTAGGCTACGGATGGATTGATACTTTGCGAAAAATTACGTCAGAGCAGGTATCCGACGAACAAATGACAAACGCAGCGCTGCGGTTCCCGATAAATACTCCGCAAAATAAGGAAGAATATTATTACAGATCTATTTTTGAAGAACATTTTCCAAGCGAAAGTGCAGCGCGAAGCGTTCCATCGGTACCAAGCGTGGCATGTTCTACAGCCGAGGCTCTGGCTTGGGACAAATCGTTTGCCAGCATGAACGAACCAAGCGGCAGAGCTATAAAAGGAATACATGAAAACAGTTATTAATCAGTCGTTCCTTAATAAGCGCTGAAATCATTTGTTATAAATACAAATGACATATAATAATTTAAATACTATTGTTTACTGTCTTTTTATTTCACAAAAAAATCAACAATATGGCATTAATCAAACTTACAACCGCAAATCCTGCCGACAGTGGCTTGCGGATGGTTTTGGATCCTAAAAACAGAGAATATATGAATTTGACAATATTGTTGCTGAGCGTTGCTATAAATGTTGATAAAATTATTAACGATTCGGATAGTATGTAATCGCCCTGAAACAAATTGGTAATAAATGGTGTAATATCCGTAATTCCGGCTGCAAACGATAGTGTTTTTAATCCCTGATAGCCAAATTCCTGAACTGTGTAGTGAATTATTAACGTAAACAGCACAAATAAAACGGCAAAAATCAGCGCAACTTTGAACTCCAGCGGGTTTCTGTCGTCTTTTATGCTTTCCATCTGTTTCAACTGTTCGGACGCAGGCGGAT
>JAIRKV010000135.1 GCA_031259935.1 Prevotellaceae bacterium
GGAATTGATTTGGGAACGACCAATTCCGCCATTGCAAGAATGGAAAACGGAGTTCCTGTAATAAAAAAGTCGGATACGCTGAAAGATACTATTCCTTCATGCGTGAGTTTCAATAAGAAACAAAATGTTTTAGTTGGCGATTCGGCAATGGAAATGATGCGGAGTGATTATGCACGAGCCTTAAAAGTTCTTGAAAAAGACAAAACCAATACTTTTATTGAGTTTAAGCGTACAATGGGAACGACCACTGTTTACGAAAGTTCAAATATGAAACAAAACTTTGTTTCAGCGGAACTTTCGGCAGAAGTGCTGAAAAAGTTGAAATCACTGATACAGGACGAAAATGTATCGTCGATAATCATTACCGTTCCGGCAAAATTCAACAATCAGCAAAAGGAAGACACAATGAAGGCAGCTAAATTAGCCGGATTCAGACAGGTACAACTTTTGCAGGAGCCGGTCGCCGCCGCTACCGCTTATGGATTAGGCAGTCAGTCAAAAGACGGCTTTTGGCTTGTATTCGATTTTGGCGGCGGCACTTTCGACGCCGCTTTGGTAAAAGCCGAAGAAGGTGTTCTGTCTGTCAAAGATACCGAAGGAGACAACTGGCTTGGAGGAAAAAATTTGGATGAAGCCATTGTTGATAAAATAATAATTCCTCATTTACAAAACGCCTTTTCAATTGATTTTATTTTGAAGAATAATGATAACAAACAAATGTTGCGTTTTGCCGCAAAACGTTTTGCCGAAGAAGCAAAAAATCAGTTGTCGTTTAAAGAAACATACAGCATACTGTCCAATTTAGGCGATTTAAGAGAGGACAAAAACGGCGAAGAAATAGAAATTGATTTGGAAATTACAACTGCCGATTTGGAACGGGTATTTTCGCCTGTTTTCCAAAAAGCGATTGATATTACCAAAGATTTATTGAGACGCAATAATTTGAAAGGCGCTGATTTGGATAAATTGATTTTGGTAGGCGGTCCCACTCATTCACCCATTCTGCGCCGGATGTTGAGAGAACAAATTACCGAAAATGTAGACATTTCCATTGATCCGATGACAGTAGTTGCCAAAGGCGCAGCGTTGTATGCTTCAACCATTGATATTGATGATGAAATTCAGGATGAAGATCGCGATGAAACCAAACTGCAATTGGAAGTGAAATACGAAGCAACTTCGGTAGAAGCAACAGAATTTATCAATATAAAAGTATTAAAAGACAAATCTATTGGCATATTTCCTGATGAAATTTTTGCGGAAATTATTCGTTCCGATGAAGCATGGAGCAGCGCTAAAACTAAAATCAGCGATAAAAAATCAGCATTGATAGAAGTCGCTTTAGTAGAAGGACGTTCAAATACTTTTACTGTGAATGTATATGACGAACAAGGCAACCAAATAGACTGCGAGCCGAATCAATTTAATATTCTGCAAGGTATCAGCGGATTGGATGGTATGCAAGGATTGTCGCATCATATTTGCATTGGAAAATATTTTGATGACGAAGAAAAGGATTTGATTCTTCCTGTCAAAGGATTGGAAAAAAACAAGCCATATCCTGCTACCGGCGTAGCCAACGGACTGAAGACACGACAGGCAGTTCGTCCCGGAATTACACAGGATATTATTCGTATTCCTGTTTATGAAGGTGAATACAACTCAGAGAAAACAAATCCCGAACTGAATAATTTGATTTATGAAGTGATTATCACCGGCGAATCTTTACCCGCATTGCTCCCCGAAAGCAGTGATGTGGACATTACCATAAAAATAGATAAATCGGGGTTGATGAAATTCAGCGCATATTTTCCCCTGTTGGACTATACGGAAGAACTTGAAATCCCATTTAATTCTATGTTAGTCCCCGAAGCGGAAGAATTGACACAAAAAATCAGTAATGCCCAACATTCCGCCAACAACGTAAACGCTACCGATATTTACGACCGTCTTGTGGCTCTGGAGCAGCAATTAGAAAACGAAAAAGGCAGCGACGATGGCAAAATGAAGATTTTAGACAGTTTGCGTAAAGAACTGCTGCAACTCGAAACTCTTGAAAAACAGCAAGAGTGGCCTCAAATTGAAAAAGACTTGAAAGATGCTTACTTTGAGCTGGAAGAATTGGTGAACGATATCAAAAGAACTGAATATACAGGCAATTTGAATATGAAAAGAATTAATGCTCGTGTACATGATTTCAAACAAAAGGTTGATGCGGCAATTCGAGACAAAAACAGAGGCGAAGCAAAAGAATTAGAAGCTGATATTATAGGTCTTTTGACAGAAATACAAAATGAACTTTCAGCAGGAGAAGTAGATGTTGAACGGCTTATGTATCATGACAGGGAATTTAATTCGTTGCGTTGGAAAGATGTAAATAAAGCGCGTGCTTTGGTAAATCAGGGCTTGAAATTGATAGCAGAAGGGAAAAAAAACCAACTGCGACCTGTTCTTCATCAAATTTGGGATTTAAGAATTGATAAAAATGATATAGGCGAAACTTTAAGATAATTTTTATAAAAACAAAAAAAGATGAATAAAAACCAGTCGGCTACATTATCCAAAAATTTTCTTCTTGATAACAAATATACGGTTTTGTTTTTTATCAAAAAAGGATACAATGCCGAAACTTATCGTGTAAAAGGTAAAGATGGAAAATTATATTTTTTAAAACTGTTTAATGTAGCGCAAGTGCATCATTCGGCATTTGACGCAGAAGGTAATTTGCTTGAAATAGAATTTTTAAAACGAATGAAACATCCTGACATTGTAGCATATAAAGACAGTGGCGAAGTTGTTGTCGAAAACAGGAAATTCTTTTATCTGGTTTTGGATTTTATTGCAGGAGAAACTCTTGCAGAACGAATTGCGCGCGAACCAATTTCTACATGGTATGACATAAAGCAAATTATTATCGGCGTTTTAAATGGACTGGAATATTTACACAATTTGCCTGATCCTGTTATTCATAATGAAATTACGCCGCAAAATATTATGCTCGACCTGTCAGGCGAAACGCTACAGGCAAAAATCATTGATTTCGGTTATGCGCGTAAATTTCATCAATCATCAAAAGTTTATAACCGACAGGGCTTGAATTTGCATTATGTTGCATCTGAATGTCTCACGGCAGGAACATTTTCGCCTCAATCCGACTTGTTTTCGGCAGGAGCGGTGATATATCAATTGCTTTTCGGAATAGCGCCATGGTCGAAAGATTTTTCAAAATTTGAAACAGAGCGAAAGAGAATGGAAGATATTATTTTGGACGAACGGGAAAAACCGCTTGTATTTCCAAATGTTGCTGATAGAATAGTTGATTTTGACAATTCAATTTTGACAATTGTAAGCAAAGCCTTGCATAATGATATTGAACAGCGTTTTCAATCGGCAAAGGAATTTATTCGTGCGCTTAACAGTGAAATCACAATAGAAAAACCTGTAAATTCTTTGGAACAGACAAATAAGGTTACGATAAACAAGATAAAAAGAGGTAAAGGTTTTGCCGCTATTGCAGGAATGCAGCAGTTAAAAGAACAAATGAAAACAGATGTAATCGATGTAATTGAAAATCCGGAAGAATACAGACAGCATAATTTGGGTTTGCCCAACGGAATGTTGCTGTATGGTCCGCCGGGTTGTGGAAAAACCTTTTTTGCGGAATGTTTTGCCGAAGAAGCCGGATATAATTTCATCAAAGTTATCGCATCCGATATTGCAAGTATTTATATACACGGAACACAGGAAAAAATCGGAAAAATATTCAAAGAAGCGCGCGAAAAAGCGCCGACTATTCTCTTTTTCGACGAATTGGATGCAATGGTTCAAAGTCGTGAAAACAGCGATAATCAAAGTTATAGCAGCGAAGTAAACGAGTTTCTGTCGCAATTGGACAACATCGGCAATTCCGGCGTTTTTGTCATTGGCTCGACCAATCAACCGAACCGTATAGACAAAGCCGTGTTGCGTGCCGGACGGCTTGAGAAATGGTTTTATATTCCACCTCCGGATTTTGAGGCGCGAAAAGTCATGTTTGAACTTTATCTGAAAAACAGACCTGTCGACTTTGGAATTGACTGTGAACGTTTGGCTACACTGACGGAAAATTATGTTTCGAGCGATATTAAATTGCTGATAGACGAGGCTTCACGAAAAACAATCAAGGATAAAACAAAACGTATTTCAATGGAAACGCTGGAATTTGTCATCAAAAATCAAAAACCAACCATTTCGCTCGCCGAACTGAAAAAACATGAAGCGATAAAGAAACAAATGGAAGGAGAAATCGTTGACTCCGAAAGACGCAGAATAGGATTTTAAATAATTTATTATAAAAATATGGAAACAAAAAAATTTGACGAACTTTTATTGAAAACAGCATTTTGCTGTATGGCTTCCGACGGCGATATCGACGAACGAGAAGTCGCCGCAATTCAATCAATATGTAAAGCGTTACCTTCATTCGAAAATGTCGATTTGAAACAAGAAATGAATCGCTGTGTATCCGAAATAAATTTAGACAGTAAACAGTTTATTACAGACTATTTTACAATACTCGAGCAGGCGGATTTAACCGAACAGAACGAGCTTGCTTTAATAGACGTATCTATCAAGGTTATTAAAGCAGACAATATAATCGAATATTCGGAAATCAAATTCTTCAAAAATATTCGCTATCGTCTGAAAGTAACTGATGAAAAAATTATCGAACATTTCTCATCTACCGTAGAAGAAATCGACCAGTTTTTAGGCGAGGACATTATTACCGAATCTTTTCTGGATAAAATCACAAAGCAATACTTTGATATTGTTGAATTGCCTAAATTTGAATTAATTAATATTAATTAGTCGCTCCTTACGAATAAAAAAATCAACAATAATACGACATTATTTCTGTCGGTTTTGTGTTGAAACAAAAGCAAGCACCACGTCATTGCGAGCGAAGCGAAGCAATCCAGAAAGGAAACTGTACACAATTCTGGATTAACTCCGTTGAGCTCCGCTGCGCTTCGGTTGCTTCGGGCTGACGCCCTCGCAATGACGTGGTGTTTTTTCATTTTTTCAACAATACAAATGACTTGAACGTTTTTCAACCGTTCAAAAAATTTCTGCCGATAAGAAACGCCTGAATATTTTACAGACTGATATATTGCTCAACGTTTTCAACAAAGGTATCTTTCAATAGAACTTTTTTGTTTCTGTCGAGCAGGTAAAGCGTGGGAATTGTGCGCAGGTCGTATATTTCGTCATTCCTTAGTGCAGGTTTATTACCGCAGGCTATTGGTATTACGGTTACGAATTGAAAATCGACGAAGTCAAAATGCAAACATTCGGGACAGCAGCGCCTCAAAAAAAAGAATCAGCCCTGTTTTATATCATTTTGCTTTCAACCATTATTTGATTTACCTTGCGCGTTGCATCTGCAGATGCTTTGAATGTAAGTTTTTCTGCGTCGCTAATCGGGAAATCGACAATTTTTTCCCATCCGTTTTCGCCAAGCACAACAGGAACTCCTATTGTAAGATCTGTTTCGCCATATTCGCCTTCAAGTTGCACTGCGCAGGGAATAATACGTTTTTGGTTTCGTACGATTGATTCAACCATAGTTGCTGCTGCCGCTCCGGGTGCATACCATGCAGATGTTCCAAGTAATTTAGTTAAGGTTGCTCCGCCAACTTTTGTGGCTTCTATAACTTCGTCGAGTTTTTCTTTCGATAAAAATGTTGTTACAGGCACGCCTCGGCATGTAGCAAGCGATGCAAGCGGAACCATTGTTGTATCGCCGTGTCCGCCTATCACTGTTGCTTCAATATCTTTGGAATTTGCGTTCAAAGCCCGACTTAAATAATATTTGAATCGCGAACTGTCCAAAGCGCCGCCCAATCCTAAAACTCTGCTGCGGGGAAGTTGCGAAATTTTTACCGCAAGATGACACATTGCATCCATTGGGTTGCTTACAATTATCAATATTGCGTCCGGAGAATGTTTAAGGATATTTTCAACTACATCTTTTACTATTCCTGCATTTACGCCTATCAGTTCTTCGCGCGTCATTCCGGGTTTGCGGGGAATGCCTGAGGTTATCACTGCTACATTTGAATTTGCAGTTGCTGCATAATCATTGGTTACTCCTTTCACACAGCATCCAAATTCGGCAAGCGCCGCCGTTTGCATAATATCCATTGCCTTTCCTTCCGAAATTCCTTCTTTAATATCAAGAAGAACAATTTCCGACGCTATTTCGCGTGTTGCAAGTACATTAGCGCAGGTTGCTCCTACGTTTCCCGAGCCGACTATTGTTACTTTTACTGCCATAATATTTTATATTTTAATAATTATTAATATGTTTTGAGATTTGAAATTCGGATACAAAGGTAAAATTAAATTTTCCAATTACACATAAACAGATAAAAATTTGTTCTGTTTGTTATTGTGAAGAGCGCTGTCTGACTTCGATTTTAATGATTTTTTTGATTAACATGATAGAATTTTCTATTGGGATGAAGTTCTGCTTCGTTCGTTTTATTCCGTGAGGTTCTTGCTTTATTTTATTTTCACCGTAATAAGGTAATAAGGTTGAGAGGTGTGTGTTGTTCTGCCTTGTTATTAAGGTTGTTTTGTATTTTTTGAATAAGGTGGAAATAAGGTTTTTGTGCTTTGTCGCTGCGCTCACTGATTTGCTTATTCGCATTCCGCCAGGAATGCAAACCGATGCCAAATGCGCAGTGAACGGATGAAACAGCACGTCATTGCTTCGGGCTAACGCCCTCGCAATGACGTGCTGTTTTTCATTTTAAATTTTTAAATATTTAAATCTTTAAACCCTAACATTTCCCTGAAATACGTAATAGTATAAAAAAAATCGCATAGATACTTGTATATACATTTTTTTATTTATCTTTGCAATTACGTAATTACGTAATTTTATAAAAATATGGAACGGAAAAAAGCATCACATCTCGCATGGGCATTGGCGTGTAAGCGCAAAGGTACAGAATTGCGCCTTCTTGGAGGCAAGTATTATCTATATGAGGTATCCAGCAAATGGAACCCGGTGAAAAAGCGTTCG
>JAIRKV010000145.1 GCA_031259935.1 Prevotellaceae bacterium
CCGATGGGTGGAGCACCCGGAATGGGCGGTATGGGTGGAATGATGTAAAAAATCAAAATTCTAATTCATATTAATATTTGGAAGCCTTGCATTTGCAGGGCTTTTTTAATTTTAAAACAGTTTCGGTTCGATGCGGCAAAAAAAATAAAAATGTCCAGTCAAGGACAGGCGTTATTGTGAACTGCGAAGCAGGAAGCAATGCCAGAAGCAAATGACATTTAAAAATTTAATAATTTAAAGATTTAAAGCACGTCATTGCGAACTGCGAAGCAGTGAAGCAATCCAGACGCGTAATCAATTCTCAACGATTTAATCCGGAAGATTATTTGCCATTTTTTCACTGGTTATTTTTCTGGATTGCTTCACTTGGCTTGTAATGCCGGTTTTTTATCACATTTCATCATTAATAATCACAACAAATCACAGGTTGGAAATAATCAAACGTTAAATCTGAAATGCATAATATCGCCGTCCTGCACGATGTAATCCTTACCTTCGATGCTTATTTTTCCTGCTTCTCGGCAAGCCGATTCAGAACCAAGCGCAACATAATCTTTATATTTTATAACTTCGGCGCGAATAAATCCGCGTTCAAAATCGGTATGAATTATTCCTGCAGCCTGCGGCGCCTTTGTTCCGCGTGCGTATGTCCATGCGCGGCTTTCGTCGGGTCCTGTAGTAAAATAAGTTTCGAGATTCAGCAGTTTATAAGCCGAGTTTATCAATCGCGATACTCCCGATTCGGTTAATCCTGCTTCGTTCAAAAACATTTTGCGATCTTCGTATGTTTCGAGTTCGGCAATTTCCGATTCGGTTTTTGCGGCAACAACCAAAATTTGAGCATTTTCATCTTTCACCGCTTCAAAAACCCTGTCAACATAAGCGTTTCCGTTTACAGCGCTTTTTTCGTCTACATTGCAAACATAAAGTACGGGTTTGTCGGTAAGCAAAAACAGATCGTTTGCCGTTTTTCTGTCTTCTTTATTGTCGAAATGCACAATACGCGCCGATTTTCCCTGCTCCAAGGCGTTTTTATAGCGAACAAGAATGTCGTATAATCTTTTTGCCGATTTGTCGCCTCCTGTTTGCGCCTGCCTGTAAACTTTGGTAATACGGCTTTCAACGGTTTCCAAATCTTTAAGTTGCAATTCGGTATCGATAATTTCCCGGTCGCGCACAGGATTTACGGAACCGTCGACATGAGTTACATTTTCGTCATCGAAACAGCGGAGAACGTGAATAATTGCATCCGTTTCGCGAATATTTGCAAGAAATTTGTTTCCCAAACCTTCGCCTTTGTTTGCGCCTTTCACAAGTCCGGCAATATCTACAATTTCGATGGTTGTGGGAATTATGCGCTGCGGTTTGTCAATTTCGGCAAGTTTCACAAGCCTTTCGTCGGGAACGGTTATGATGCCAACGTTCGGTTCTATTGTACAAAAAGGAAAATTTGCCGCCTGAGCGCGCGCATTTGATAAACAATTAAAAAGTGTTGATTTTCCGATATTCGGAAGACCGACAATACCACATTTCAAAGCCATAATTTATTCTGTTTGTTTGCAAAGGTAAATATTTTATTGATATTTCAAAAAAACAAACAGCATGTAAATTATCATCCTTTAAATACTATTTAATATCTTTGCAAAAATATTTTTTATGAATACAAATACAAAACGAACCCCTCTGTCTGATTTGGGAGAATTTGGATTGATAGAACATCTTACAAAATCGGTAAAAAGTAAAAACAGATCAACGCAAAAGGCTGTCGGAGACGATGCCGCAGTGATGAATTACGGAACAAAATGCGCCGTTGCATCAACTGATATTTTGCTCGAAGGTATTCATTTCGATTTAACATATACGCCTCTCAAACATTTGGGTTATAAGGCAGCCGTTGTAAATTTTTCGGACATTTACGCAATGAATGCTCAACCTGTGCAACTGCTTGTTGCTATTGGCATTTCGTCGCGTTTTTGCGTAGAAGACATGGAACAGATATACGAAGGAATAAAACTTGCCTGCGAAACATATAATGTGGATTTGGCCGGCGGCGACACTTCCGCATCGCTTACGGGATTAACGCTTAGCCTGACAGCGCTTGGCGAAGCCGACAGCGACAAAATCTGCTACCGCAACGGAGCAAAACCCGACGACCTGATTTGTCTGACAGGCAACCTCGGCGCTGCTTACATGGGACTGCAACTGCTGGAACGCGAGAAAAAAGTTTTTGAAGGAAACGCAAACGTACAGCCGCAATTTGACGGCTACGATTACATTCTGCAAAGATTTTTGAAACCCGAAGCACGCAGAGATATTATCGATGCCATGGCAGATGCCGGCATTGTACCAACTTCAATGATAGATATTTCGGACGGACTGTCGTCGGAAATCATGCATATCTGCAAACAGTCGAATACAGGCGCACGCATTTATCTCGACCGCATTCCGATAGCCGCACAAACATTCAAACTTGCGGAAGAAATGGGAATCGATGCGGTTACAGCGGCATTAAACGGCGGCGAAGACTACGAATTGCTGTTTACGCTTCCACTTGCCTTGCGCAATAAAATAAAAGATCTGGGCGGAATTGATATTATAGGACATACCGTCAAAGCTCAGGCAGGCAGTTATCTTATAACTCCCGACGGTTCCGAAATAAA
>JAIRKV010000174.1 GCA_031259935.1 Prevotellaceae bacterium
ACAGACTGTATTACTGCATTTCTGTCGACATTGCAAAACAGGGCAACTTTTTTGCGGATTTCCGAATTAAGTGTTTTTTCGGTGCGCAAAACCAGAATATCCGGCTGTACTCCATTTTCGAGCAGCGCTTTTACCGAATGTTGTGTTGGTTTTGTTTTCAATTCGCCTGCGGCAGCAAGATATGGAACAAGCGTCAAATGTATAACAACAGAATTTGCACTTCCCAACTGATAACGCAACTGACGTATGGCTTCAATATAGGGCAATGATTCTATGTCGCCTACAGTTCCGCCTACTTCGGTAATTACGACATCAAAACGATGTCGGGTTCCTACAAGCTGTATGCATCGTTTTATTTCGTCGGTAATATGTGGAACAACCTGAACGGTTTTTCCAAGATAATCGCCACGGCGTTCTTTATTTATAACCGACTGGTATATTCGTCCTGTTGTTACGTTGTTCAACTGTGTTGTATGGATGTTTAAAAATCTTTCGTAATGTCCCAAATCAAGGTCGGTTTCCGCTCCATCTTCTGTAACATAACATTCGCCGTGTTCGTATGGATTAAGAGTTCCCGGATCTACATTCAAATAAGGATCAAGTTTTTGTATTGTAACCGAATAGCCGCTTGCCTGTAAAAGTTTTGCCAGCGACGATGCTATAATTCCTTTACCAAGCGATGATGTAACTCCGCCTGTTACAAATATATACTTTGTATTTGTTTCCATGCTGTCATTCAAATAATAAATCTTTTATTTACTGCCAAATTTTATGATATTCTGCAATTTTTACAGTGTTTGGTCGAGCAGTTTAATTTTTTCTTCGAGAATTATAACTTCTTCTTTGCTTCTTTCAATTTTACGTTTTACTTCCGATACAACGGTATCGGCGTTTTTTGATTTTGCAAAGAATCCGATATTATTTTCCCAAAGAGCAATATCTGCTTCAATTTGACGAATTTGCCCGAGCAGTTTATCTCTCTCGTTGCGTAAATTTTTCATTTGACCTTTGTTTGCCTGTTGAACGTTTTCCAAACGTGTTCTGAATTTCACTATTTTTCTGTCTTTTTCGCTTATATTCAAAACATTGAAAAGATTATCAAGAGCGTTTCGATATTCTGTTTGCACGCGCAATTTGTCTTTTATCGGAACATAGCCGATGGCTGCCCAGCGCCTTTGAAGTTCTTTAATTGCATCAAGATTTTTTACAACATTTTCGTTTGGTATGTATTCTTTTATGTCATTTATAATTGTTTCTTTTGCTTTCAGATTTTCTTTGTAGCGTGAATCCTGCTCACGCTGCAGGCTGTTGCGATTGTCAAAAAAAGTGTCGCAAGCCGTGCGAAAACGTTTCCATACTTCGGCAGAAACTTTGCGTGGAACAATTCCTATTTCGCGCCATTCTTTTTGCAGTTTCACAAACTGGTCTGTAGTTTTTTTCCAGTCAGTGCTTTTTGAAAGTTCTTCAGCCTGTTCGCATAAATTAAGTTTCAGGCGAAGGTTTTCTTCCATTGTTTTTTTGAATTCGCCGTAAAATTTACGTTTTCGTGTAAAAAATTCGTCACATGCTTTTCTGAAACGCAGATAAATTTTTCCGTTATCTTTTTTTGATGCGAAACCTATTGATTTCCATGCCTTTTGCATTTCCACCAATGTTTTTGATGCTTTATTCCAATCTTTATTTGTTTTGAGTTCGTTGGCAAGCAGTTCTTCTATTTTTTCGCAAAGCATTACTTTTGCTTTGAAATTTTGCTCGTGCGTTTCTTTCTGATTTTCAAAAAATTCTTGATGTTTTTTATTTATTTTCGCTGTTGCTTCCTTGAAGCGTTCCCAAATTTGTTCTTTCAGTTCATTTGCCACAGGTCCTGTTTCGCGCCACTGTTCGTGATATTTTTGAAGTTTGTGGAATGCATTTACCACCGACGGTTCAAGCAAAAGTTCTTCGGCTTTTTCGCATAACTGTATTTTGGCTTCAAGATTTTTCCTGAAATCCATATCGCGCAATTCTTTATTGATTTTGAGATAATCATAAAAAATTTCGACGTGATGATTATATGTATCCCATAAATCTTTCATGTAGGCTTGCGGAATTGGACCTGCTTCGTGCCATCTTCTCTGGAGTTCTTTAAATTCCTGGAATGTGCGATTTATATTTTCTTTTTTGTCGATAAGTATTTTTAACTCATCTATCAGTTTCAGTTTTATTTTATAATTTTCTTCTTTGTTGTTTTCGAGACTTTTAAGATATACGCTGCGTTTGATTCTGTACGAATTGAATAATGATTTAAATTCAATTTCATCTTTGTCGATTGGTGCAACATAATTTTCTATGTCATTGCCTTTTGCGAGATATTCCTGCTTGTAAACATCCTGTTCGGGACGCAGTATTTTGTAAAATGATGTTTTGATAGCATCAACATCTTTGCGTATTTTCTCTACGGGTTTGGTTTCCAGTATAATTCTGAAAGAAGCAACAAGTTCAGCCTTGTTCATATTAAAAAAATCTGAGGAAATCTCGGTTTCTTCTTCAATGTCAATTTCTCCATCATCTTCCAAATCAAACTCTTCCGATTCTGCTGCAATTAAAGCCTCTTCATTTGAAAAATCAATAACTTCGGATTTCTGTTCCGCACTTTCGTCGATTTGAACTTCGGCAACTTCAATTTTTTCGGTTGCTTCGTCCGCTTCGGCAACGGTCAAAGTTTCTTCGGCGGAAATAATTTCTTCATTTTCGGATTTTTGCTCCGCAACTTCATCGATTTTAA
>JAIRKV010000159.1 GCA_031259935.1 Prevotellaceae bacterium
ATCAGAACAAATGGAGGTTTTAAGAACAAGACTTTCAACACAATAGAAGAAGTTGAAAAATGCTTGTGCCATGCTGTTAACAATTTATTATCAGACAAAAAAACAGTAAAATCAATTACCGGATTTAAATGGATTATGAATGCAATTAAGGTGTTATGATAGCGGTTGAGTATTAACAGTGTTTTACGAGCCTCGCACACACACAAATCGGATGTAAAATCACGAGACCTTTGCACAAGTTCAATAAAGTTGATTTGTTGAAAAAAATTTGAGTTTTTTTGTTGGAGTTGATTTTTGAAACATGTTTTCAGGCGGTTTTTTAGATTTTTTTCACTGCCGCCCGATAAAAAAATAGAAGAGCGGAACTTTTGTCATTATCCGCTCACTGATTATCTTTTTATTCGTCGCTCCTTAATAAGTGGTGAAACCATTTGTTATAAACATTTATAAATGCAAATTGCCGAATAAAAATATCGTGTTTTACGTACATACAAGCTAAAAGTCGGCAAAACAGGAACAGGTTTTCTCTTTCTTTTTGTTCGTCATTGCGAGCGAAGCGACGAAGCAAGCCAGAAAAACAACAAAAAAACATTTTTTCAGTTACCAACTGTTAATTTTTTTTGTCTTATAATTTATATTATAAGACAAATTATCTTTTGCAAAGTTAAATAAATATTTAATAATACAACCCCTATATTTTAAAATATTTTAAAAATAAATTAATAATATGCTATTATACAATTATTTATCCTGTCCTATAATATAAATTATAAGTCATATTTTTGTGAAACCTCTTAAATATTAGGATTGTGGACATATTGCAAAAAACGCAAAAAAATGATTTTACACTCGATTTTTGTGTAGTCGAGACTTGTAAAATACTGTTAATCATGCCGCCTCTGAGAAAAATCATATCGGCAGGTGCGGATAGCATATCGGCAGGTGCGGATAGCATATCGGCAAGTGCGGATGTCGTATCGGCAAGTGCGGATTTCATATCGGCAAGTGCGGATACCATATCGGCAAGTGCGGATTTCGTATCGGCAAGTGCGGATACCATATCGGCAAGTGCGGATATCACATCGGCAGGTGCGGATATCACATCGGCAGGTGCGGATGTCGTATCGGCAAGTGCGGATTTCGTATCGGCAACTGCCCATAACACGCAAATAACTATTAATTATCAATAAAATTATTAAACAAATAAAATGTTAAATCCTTAAATTCAAAAAATTATGGTATCAACAACAATTCCTACAAAAGATGTGGATTTCAATGAAATGCGGGAAACTATAACGCCCGTTGCGCTTGCAAATGCCACAAAGTATTATTGTATGAAGAAATTATTATTACTATTGATTTTGTTGGTTGGACAATCTGTTTTTGCACAGCAGATTGAAGTAAAATCGACGGAATTGATTAAATCGACAGAATCGGGCGACTTTTACTTTGCCCTGTTCAGTCCCAAAGGAACATATTTGCTCACATCTTCTGCAAATTATGCAGGATTAAGGCAAATTATGCTGGCAACACAGGAAGTGAGGATTTTGACGCAGGAACCGGGAGCCGGTTATGATGTCAAAATCAGTGCGGATGAATCGACAATTTTGTTTAAGAAAACAGAATTTATAAAAAATGTGCGTTATACTTCTTTGTATCAATACTCGCTTACCGATAATAAAACGGTAAAAATTGAAAATGCGGTTCGTGAAAAACTGACTCCTGCTTTTGCGCAAAACAAACCTGCTTTTGTAAAAGGCAAAAATTTGATAAAAAGCGCAAATGTTACCGATTCCGAAATAACGCCTTTCATCAATATTGAAGATAGAAAAATGGCGTTATATAAAGGAAATGACAAAAAAATACTTGTGCCTAACGGCGAAAATGAAAGTTATTTTTGGGCAAGCATATCGCCCGATGGCAAACATATTGTTTATACAACTGCAGCCAAAGGCACTTTTGTTTGCAATATTGATGGGTCAAATCCCGTACCGCTGGGCAAACTGAATGCTCCCGTATGGCTAAACAGTCAATGGATTGTCGGCATGGACGACAAAGACGACGGATCGATTGTTCTGTCATCTTCGCTTGTTGCTGCAACCGCAGACGGAAAAGTGCGTCAGGCATTGCCTGCACCTTCGATAAACATTGCCATGTATCCTGCTGCCTCGCCCGATGGAACACAGATTGCGTTTAATACCGAAAAGGGCGAAATTTATTTAATGAACATCAATATAAAAGAGGAGACAGGACTATGAAAAAAATTATATTACTGTTTTTATTAGCATTTTTTGCCGGTAATGCCATAGCGCAAACCGATTTGACAGGTATAAAAATATACATCAATCCGGGACACGGAGGCTATGATCCCGGTAACGACCGCAATGTAGTTACAATTCCATTTGATTTAGGAGATACACTGGGTTTTTGGGAATCAAAATCAAACTTATGGAAAGGGCTTGCCTTGCGCGATATGCTTCAAACGGCAGGTGCAACGGTAATTATATCGCGTACCGACAATACAAGCGGCGTAAGAGATGCTGAATATCATCCCGGAGAAGATTTAACAGGCGGTGGTGATAGAAGTTTTTCGGGAATTGTGGCGGAAGCAAATGCCAACAATGTTGATGCATTTCTGTCTATTCACAGCAACGCCAACGGCTCTGCTGATAACAGCACCAACTATTTGCTGATGCTGTATTCGGGCTACGATGCCGCATCGCTCTATCCGGGAAGCAAAGAGATGGCTACGGCAGTTTGGCCCTTTATGCTTGACAATCAACTGACGTCCTGGAGTTCTACAACAGTGCGGGTAAGAGGAGATTGCAATTTTTATGGCAGTTCATGTCCGTATCTTGGAGTTCTGAACGGACTTACGGTTAAAGCATTTCTTTCGGAAGGCTCGTTTCACGATTATAAACCCGAAACTCACAGACTTTTAAATCGGGATTACTGTAATCTTGAAGCATACAGATTTTTTCAATTTTATCACAGTTATTTCAATGCCAACATGCCAAACACAGGAACTGTCGGAGGCTGGGTGAAAAGTGAAAATGAAAAAATGTCACATGCACGTTATCGATACAGAGCAGGAAGTACAGACCAGTGGAAACCTTTGAACGGCGCAAAAGTGATGCTGTTTGATGCAGCAGGAAACACCGAATTGCAATCGTATGTAACCGATACATTATTTAACGGCATTTTTGCTTTCTACAACTTAACGCCCGGTAACTACAAACTGAAATTTGACGCTACCGACTATATAACCGATACTGTTATCGATGTTACCGTCGAAGCGGGTAAAATAGCTTATGCAAAAGTTCAGCTGTATAACGAAAATGTACCCGTTCCGCACGACTATGTTGCCGATTATCCCGAGCCCGTACAGCCCGGAGGAGTTATTGCATTGAACAGTTATGAATTTACACAGGTAGATAATCAACAACCGGCATGGCTGACCGATGCAACCAATATCAAAAGAGCGATATATCGCAACGACAAAATTTATGTGCTTACAACCGAGCCAAAAATATATGTGTACAATGCAGCAACTTATGCTTTGATAAAAGAACTGGATTTAACCGGAATTTCGGGAGGAACGCATTCAATCATCAGCGATATTACATTCACTGCCGACAATTATCTGCTTGCCTGCAACAAGGAAGATATTTCGGCACCCGAAACAAACGGACGCTATTTTAAAATTTACACGTGGAATGATGATAATTCTGCTCCGACTTTGCTTTTTGAATCGCAAAATCAAGGTAACTGGGGAACAGGAACGGTAGGCGAAACATTTGCCGCAAGCGGACCGCGCTGGAATGTACGGATATATACCACATCCGTAACATCAGGAAGTTCAAAACAGATTCGCATTCTTGGGTTTGAATATTGCGACACACTTTCTACCGTCGGATATAAATACATGATGGATGCTGTAAATTATACCGAAGCGCTGTGGGGACAGCATCCCGTGTTCACAATTTCACCTTCGGGCGACCGCGACCATATTTATCTCGACAGCGAAATCCTGTTACCTCACGAATATCAGTTCGACTGGTCGAAACCCGACAGAGATCCGTTGGCTCTTAAAGCCATATTTTCGGAAAAAACAGGATATACAATTAACGCCACAGCGCGCGGAAGCGCATATTTCCGTCATGCTCATCACATATTTTGGGCTGCTCCCGTTTGCGAATCTTCGGCAGCACAGGCAGGAGTAGTTTTGTTTGACGTTACCGAAGGATTGAATCAGGCGGTTAAAATATCACAGAAATATCCCGGTTCGGGACTGGGCGCAACGCCTGCAACATATATGATGGCAGGAGCAAAAGTTGATAATTATGATATTGAACTTTTAATTATGGCAAAAAATCAGGGCATTGCACGATACAGAACAGTTCCTGCTCCTGCCCGCGCAAATATTTATGCATCCGAACTTGCATACATCGGAAATGACAATTTCCGGTTTACTTTGAACGAAAATGCCGAAGCGGTTATTATTGATATTTACGACGAAAACTTTCTTAAAGTTGCTTCGTATAATGCAGGCGCATTGCCAAAAGGAGTAAATACGGTAGAATTTGATTTTTCTTCCGCATTGCCCAATGGAACATATTCATGGGAAATTACGGCAAAAGCAGGCTCGATTGACAGACCTTTGCTAATATCGGATAATTCGCCGCAGTTCCAGTTTTATTCGCCGCGCGGCGTAGCCATCGACAACAGTTTCGACAGTCCTTTCTTTGGACGAATATATGTATCCGAAGCGTCGGGCGGCGCTGTTGCCGGCGGACGCACAACACAAAACGGCATTTATATTCTTAATGCAGCTTTTGCCGATACAACAAATCAACAAAATATAAGCTATACAGGCGGAGTGCAATGGCTTGCAGTAGCTGACGCAGGTTATCAATATGGACCTTTGCGTTTGCATGTCGCTTCGGACGGGAAAGTCTATATACCCGATTCGCATTTTGCTAATTCCGGTGTTTGGATAATGGATCCTGCAAATCCTTCTGCGGCGTTCGTTCCCGTATTCGGAGGAACACGCAACAATACAACAGGCGAAGTATCCGACGGAGGCACAGTGATACACAATCAAATTCCAAGCTGCTATGTAATGGGCGAAGGAGCATCTACCCAATTATTTATATTAAACAGAATAAGCGCTCCTGTTTCGGCTACCATAAATCGTTACGATATTGGCGATTTAAGCGCACTGCCATGGACGGCTGCTCCAAGTAAAACATTGAGTTTGGGAACATATTTGCAAAATGCTTACGGAACTATTGAATATGATGGAAACGGAGGCTGGTTTGCATCTCAATACAGAGCCGATGGTAATTCGGGCGCTGCCGTACCGCCGCTGATTCATGTAAACTCTTCGGAAACTGTTGATTATAACAGCGCTAATGATGTTGAAATATTGGAAGATGGTACTACCGAATTAAAAATAGCAGGCTCAAACAGAGGAGGAATGGCAGTCAGCACGGATGGAAAATTATTGGCTATTGGTACAAAAACAGGAATTTTAAGAGTTTTTGAAATTAATTATGTATCAGGCGGAGTTTCCGATCTGATTCTAAAATATGAACTGTCGACAGGAACAAGCGGACAAACTCATGATGTTGCATTTGATATTGCAGGAAATCTTTATATGGTAGATAATATAACAGAACGGTTGAAAGTATTTACCTTACCCAAAGTCGATAACAGTTTTATAACTCCGGCTCCGTCTTCGGCAATATTAACCGTTAATAATATTCCAATCGACGAAGCTAATATTTATGCATCCGAGTTGAGTCTTTCTACTGTCGATTCGATAGCATATACATTTAATTATACACTGAATGCAAAAGCATCATCTCTTGTTATTAACATACTGGACAGCACCAATCAGACAGTAAAAACCATTCCTGTTACGTCAGCCGCCAACCGCACATTGGGAGTACATCAGTTTACAACTAATATTACAGGTTTGCAGGCAGGCGTTTACAAATGGTCGATAACTGCAACAGG
>JAIRKV010000194.1 GCA_031259935.1 Prevotellaceae bacterium
TATCACAGTCATGAATGCAGAGGATTGAAAAACTGCAAGCACGAAATAATAAAAACAACGCTTGAAGAAGCGAAAAAGAAAGGATACAAGCCCTGCGGCTACTGTTATAAAAAACAACGCTGATAATAAGGCATAAAGAAATCGTAACGGAATAAAAATTCAGACGTTAAGCATAAAATCAATAACGTCCTGCACTAATTTATCAACAGAACTTTGTTTGCGTGTAATGTAAATCTCTGCCATGTGCGCCCTGCCTGGTGCGTGTCCGAGTACGTAATCAATCAAATTACTGTCGTAACCAATTTCTGCCGCTACGCTCGAAAATGTGTGCCGAGACCAGTACAGGCTCACTTTTTCCGTGTCTATTTTTTTACAAATACTTTTAAGCCCTTTTCCACATGCTTTTGCAAAATTTTTTGCAGTTGAATATTTTTTTATTTCCGACAAAAAACCTCGTTTACTGTATTCTTTGATTATATCCTGCGCCTGTTTGCACACGTAAATTTTTACTTTTATTTTGTTGTCTCTGAATTGTACTTTGCGTCTGTAATAAGTGATATAATTGTCTTTTATTTCTGTCAGATTATATAAGTCTATCGGCGCAATGCCTGCAAGCAGGAAACAAAGTAACAGCATATCCTGCCCTGTCTTCTCTCTCTGCAACCGACAAGGCTGTGTAATAATCTGTCTGAACACATGAACTTCAATGTTGCGCTTTTCGGGTACAGGTTCTTTGATTTTGAAGTTACGAAACGGATAATGTTTTATCATGTATTCGTCCCGACTTTCGTCATTATATTCGTTCATCGCAGCCCTGAAAAGCGTCCGTATCGCTCTTAAATTTGCATTTATGCCCGCCTCGCCTGTTTTTTGCTCACGCAAATAATCGCTAAATTTTTCCAAATATTTTCTGCTTATATCGCTAATGTTAAGGCTGTCGGATTTGTTAAACTTTTTCAACCACACTATTGCTGCATGATACATGTAATACGTGCCGTTCTTGCCTTTTTTCGTTTTAACTTCGTTGCATTTGTTCACGCAAAAATCAATAAAATTAATGAATTTTCCGCCTTGTGTGTCGTTCTTGCGCAAGATGTAATCCTTTACGTCTTCTACTGTGTAATATTCAATTTTAACCCCTAATTCTGCGATGTATTCTCTGAACTGTGCCATCAGCCGCTCCAAATTCAACGAATAAAAAGACTTGCGAAACTTCAAATCTTTTGTTAAGTCCTTGTCGGTTACATAAATAGAAGTAGGAATGTAGGCTCGCTGCCTCTTATGCGTTATTTCGATGTAAACTTTATAAGTTCCATCTTCCTTTCTGTGTTTAATGTAATGATGAATAGTTGTTGCCATTTTTTTTATTTTTTTTGTCGCACATTTATTAATACATGAACGACTAACCGTTGCTGCGCTTATGAATTATTTTATTTTTCATTGCCGCACAGTTGCCGCACAAATGCGTTTCAAAAGTACAAAAAAGTAGTTAAAGTAGCACAAAAAAGTTAAAAAAAAGAGAGATAAAGTTTTTGATAAAGACTTCTATCTCTCTGTAAATCACCGTATTTTAATTTGTCGGGGTACTCCGACTCGAACGGAGGACCCCCTGCTCCCAAAGCAGGTGCGCTAGCCAACTGCGCCACACCCCGAAATATTTTTTCAAAACAGACCGCAAAAGTAGGCAAAAAAATCAAATTTTCCAAATATTTTTTCGCTGTCTGCATATTTTATTGTTTATTTATTACTTTTGCAAACAAATTTTTATACATGGCAAACAATAGTACACATACGAAATTTTATTTTGCAGCATTATCGCTCACTGCGATATTGTTTTTTGTGCTTGACATTGTTTTAGGTTCGGTTTCCATTTCAATCAAAGAAATTTTCAATGTGTTTTTTTCTGCTGATAAGGTCGAATCGCATGTTTCAAATATAATTATTAATTTCAGATTACCTCGCACATGTGTAGCATTACTTGCGGGAGTGGCTTTATCTGTAAGCGGTTTGCAAATGCAAACGGTATTTCGCAATCCGCTTGCCGACCCTTATCTTCTTGGCGTCAGTTCGGGAGCAAATTTGGGTGTTGCATTGTTTTTGCTTGGTTCGTCGATATTTTCAATAATATTACCGACAATTGTTTCAAATTTTTGTATAGCATCGGCGGCGTTTATCGGTTCTGCACTGACGCTGCTTTTAGTATTGATTGTTTCAATCCGTATTCGCGATATAATGACGGTTTTGATATTCGGCATAATGTTTTCGGGTGCGGCAACTGCAATTGTGGGATTGCTGCAATACAAGAGCAACGAATCGGCAGTGAAAACTTTTGTTGTGTGGACGTTCGGAAATCTCGGCAGCTCTACATTTAATGAAATAAAAATAATGTTTGCCATAATTTTTATCGGATTAATAATTGTGATTTTTTCAATAAAAAAACTCAATGTATTACTGCTTGGAGATGTTTATGCACAAACGGTAGGAGTAAATTTGAAATTGACGCGAATAATAATTTTTGTAAGTACAAGTTTGCTTACGGGTTCCATTGTAGCCTTTTGCGGTCCTGTCGGGTTCATAGGAATAGCCGTTCCGCATATTGCGCGAATGATTTTTCGCAGAGCCGACCATCGAATACTGGTGCCGGCATGTATACTGTTGGGTGCAAACATCATGGTGTTTTGCGATATAATTTCGCAACTTCCGGGTTCTAATATTGTTATTCCCATCAATATTGTAGTCGCTTTTGTTGGTATTCCAGTGATAATATGGATAATTTTATCGAATAAAAAAATTATTAACGAATGAATCTGCAAAGAATAAAAATAGAAAACCTTTCGCTCGGATATGGAAATTCGGTGAATACGCAGCATGAAATATTTCCTCCGTTTTCGGTTACAGCCGACAATGCGCAATTTATAGCACTTGCCGGTCGCAACGGAGTCGGCAAATCTACGTTTTTGCGTACGCTGGCAGGTTTGCAAAATATTTTTTCAGGTAATATTTTTATAAACGAAAAAGCGGTTAAAACCTTGTCGCGCAAAGATTATGCAAATTTAATGAGTTTTGTATCAACAGAAATGGTTAGAGTTATGCATCTTAAAGTTTTTGACCTGGTTGCAATGGGTCGATACACATACACAAATTTATTCGGTAATTTAAGCATAAATGATGAAAAAATTATTCTTGATTCGCTGAAAATGGTGGGAATGAGCGATTTTATATGGAGAAATGTTTCGGAATTGAGCGATGGCGAGCGACAACGCACAATGATAGCGCGCGCCCTTGTGCAGGATACTCCGATAATGATTCTTGATGAACCGACAGCATTTTTGGACATACCGAATAAATATGAAATAATATTACTGCTTAAAAATTTAACCCGTCAAAAATCAAAAACAGTAATATTTTCTACTCACGATATTAATATTGCATTGCAACTTGCCGATAAAATCTGGCTTATGACTAACCGAAAAATGTACGAAGGAACACCTTCACAACTCATACAGACAAATGCTTTCGACGAGATGCTCGACAATACGGCTTTGAAAATGGAAAACGGCGAAATAAAATTTAAAGAATTATGAATTTTATTTAGATATTCCTTAATAAGTAATGAAATCATTTATTATAAGCAAGTTATAAATGCAAATTGTCGAATAATAATACCGTGTTTTACGTACATACAAGCTAAAAGTCTGCAAAACAGGAACAGTTTTTTTCTTCTTTGTGTTCTTCATTGCGAGGGCGTTAGCCCGAAGCAATCCAGAAAATAAACAAGGAAAAAATGGCAAATAATCTTCCGGATTGCTTCATCGCTTCGCTCCTCGCAATGACGTGCTGCTTGCTTTTATGTCAAAACAAAACTGATAGAAAATGTTGTATTATTGCTGATTTTTTATTTGTAAGGAGCAACTGAATATCAATGTTTTGCCTTGCTAATGTTTCAGTGTTTATGAATAAAAATGGATAGCCGAATTTTATTTCAACCGGAAAAGAATAAATGCCATAATTTCAATGACAAATGAATATGTTTACACTGAATTTATCAAATGTTTTTCAAAATTTCTTTTACAAGATTATCAATACCTGTAAATACTTCCGAAATGTTGGCAGTTGCCATATATGCCGGCGTTGTAAATATTTTATTGTCGGCATCAACGCATATATCCGTTGCTTTTTTTACGGCATGATTTGCGCCGAAATGATTTACATCGGAAATCAAACTTTCGTCGTGATTTCCAAGCGTAATGGTAATATTTCCGAGTATGCGGGCAAGTAAAACAGGCGCAATACATGTAGCGGCAATTATTTTTTTGCGCTCGAACATTGATTTTACGGCGTTTGCAACATCCGCATTTACATTACAGTTTATTCCTGCTACGCCGTAATCGCATAAATTTTTCACTGCACCGAAACCGCCTGGAAAAAACAAAACATCGAAATAACCGGCATCAAATTCCGACAGCGGTTTTATATCGCCTCGCGCAATTCGTGCCGATTCTTCAAGCATGTTGCGATTCGGTTTGGTTTCTTCGCCCGATATATGGTTTATCGTATGCAACTGCTCGGCATCGGGAGCAAATATTTGATATGCGCCGCCGTTTCTGTCAACAGCCAGCATTGATGCTGCGGCTTCGTGTATTTCGCTTCCATCGTACACGCCGCAGCCTGATAATACAATAGCAAATTTTGTTTTCATCGTTCAAAAATTTTAATTTTAATACGATGCAAATTTACATGAAATTTTTTATTTACGCACAAACAGATAAAATTTGATAATTGTTTTATTTACTGTTAACTGTTTCATTTTTCATTATTCGTTTGCTTTTTCGGGATTGGCTTGCGCTGAACTTTTGTCTTTACACGTGCTTTTTATTTTACCGTATGCGCACCGACGGCAAAAACAGTTTTTATTCGTTTGTGTGTTATTGGAAAATTTGATATTGTCTTTGTTTTTAATATAATAATACTTTTTTTACGGCAATTCAGAAATAAAATATTTCCCT
>JAIRKV010000221.1 GCA_031259935.1 Prevotellaceae bacterium
TTAATCCAAAGCATTTGTAACCTTTTTTGCAATCAGAGCAGACAGTTCAAGGTTGTTATTCATCTGCGGCTTATCCGAAAAAACAGGGCGGCTGCAGCCATCATTGCGCATCCCTGCGCCAACTCCTGAAGCAACTTCCTTGCCTTACGCCAACACCTTGAACCACAGTTTCCACTCTATACGCGGCTTACCATCTGTTGAATGCCGATAAACACTAACGCGGCGCCGGCTGCATTCTTGTGCTACGTCTTTAGAACTTAACCTGTCGTTTAATAATATTTTGCAAATGTAAAAAAGTTTTTTTAATGAACAAAAAATATTTTTAAAATTAAGATTACAGGCATAGGCAAAACAACAAACCAGCACGTCATTGCGAGGAATGAAATGACGAAGCAATCCAGAAAAACTGCCATTGCTCAAAATGAAATACCGAAACACACAAAAACCTTATTTCCACCTTATTTCAAAAACAAAACAACCTTAGTAGCAAAAGATAACATACACATTTTAACCTTATTAGCTTATTTTTCATTGCTTCTGGATTGCTTCGTCGCTTCGCTCCTCGCAATGACGAACAATAAAAATGTCTTGTAGATATAGAATGTTGGTAGAAATTTCGCAACCAAAGGCTGCGTGCGGAGCAACGGCGGTTTTTCAAGTCATCTGCGGTAACCCGCACATGATGCATAAAGAAATGTTGTTTCTACCGATATGCAATTCCTACGGAATTAAAAAATGAATAATAAAAAAGAAAACCGTCATTGCGAGGAATGAAATGACGAAACAACCGAAGCGCAGCGGAACTCAACGGAGTTAATCCAGAAAAAAACCGTCATTACAAAAAAAGCAATGCCGACACAAAAACCTTATTTCCACCTTATTTAAATAACAAAACAACCTTAGTAGCAAAAGATAACATACACATTTTAACCTTATTATCTTATTGTTCATTTGTTTTTAATTATGCCGGATTAACTCCGTTGTGTTCCGCTGTGTTTCTGGATTGCTTCGTCATTTCATTCCTCGCAATGACGAACACAAAGAAGAAAAAAACTGTTCCTGTTTTTCCGACTTTCAGCATGTATATATATATGTAAAACACGGTATTTTTATTCGGTAATTTACATTTATAAATGTTTATAACAAATGATTTCACCACTTATTAAGGAGCAACTAATTATGAATAAATAGCAGTTTTTTTTCTTTTATTTTTATAAAAAACCATCAATTATCTAAAAATTATATACCTTTACGAAAATTTTTATTAAAATTAAAATATAAAACAATGAAAAATATTCAAACATACATCAAGAAAAATGAGACCCGCTTTTTGAATGAATTATTTGAATTAATTCGTATTCCATCAATAAGTTCATCTGCCGCACATAAAAGCGATATGCTGAAATGCGCAAAATGCTGGAAGAAACATCTTCTTGCAGCAGGCACCGATAAAGCCGAAGTTATGCCAACAGCAGGAAATCCTGTTGTTTACGGCGAAAAAATTATTAATAAAAAATTACCTGTCGTTCTGGTTTACGGACATTACGATGTGATGCCCGTTGACCCGATAAGCGAATGGAAATCAAAGCCTTTTGAGCCTGAAATTCGCGATGGAAAAATATATGCGCGCGGAGCAGATGATGATAAAGGTCAGTCATTTATCCATGCTAAAGCATTTGAATTTTTGGTAAAAACAAAAACTCTGCCGTGTAATGTTAAATTTTTGATTGAAGGAGAAGAAGAATTAAGTTCTCCAAATCTTGCAAAATGGTGTGAAAAAAACAAACAACTGTTACAGGCAGATGTAATAATTCTTTCCGATACATCAATGATAGACAAGGATACGCCTTCAATCACATGCGGATTGCGCGGATTGTCTTATCTCGAAGTAGAAGTAAAAAGTGCAAATCGCGATTTACATTCGGGCTTGTATGGCGGAGCAGTTGCAAATCCAATCAATATTTTGGCGAAAATGATAGCTTCGCTTACAAACTCAAAAGGTCATATAAGAATTAAAGGATTTTACAAAGATGTTATTAAACTTACGCCCGAAGAACGTAAAGAATTGAACAAAGCGCCTTTCAATTTGAAAGAATATAAGAAATCACTTGATATTTCCGACATTTGCGGCGAAGAAGGATATACGACAATCGAACGTACAGGAATTCGTCCGACATTAGACGTTTGCGGTATCTGGGGCGGATATACGGGCGAAGGCGCTAAAACCGTTATTCCATCAACTGCTTATGCAAAAATTTCGATGCGACTTGTTCCTAATCAAAATCACCAGCAGATTGCAGAACTGTTTGAAAAACATTTTAAAAGCATCGCGCCGAAATGCGTGAAAGTAAAAGTCAAAAATCTTCACGGAGGACAGGGTTATGTTGCTCCGACCGATTCGCCCGGATATAAAGCCGCAAGCCAGGCGCTGCAGGATGTTTATGGCAAAAAACCAATTCCAGTGCGCAGTGGCGGAAGTATTTCGGTTATTTCTACATTTGAACAGATTCTCGGAATAAAATCAATAATGATGGGATTTGGTCTTTCGACCGATGCAATTCATTCACCCAACGAAAATTTTCCGATTAATAATTTCACCAAAGGAATTGAAGTTTTAACATTATTTTATAAATATTTTGCGGATTTAATGAAAAAATAAAACCATTTTGTCTTCAATATTGCATATAATAAAGAAAATTCTAAAAGTAACAATGAAAGTAATTCTGATATTATTTTTATTTTCATTATTACTCACAGTTGCCTGCAAATGGATAAATCCACCATTTACGCCATTAATGCTGTCGCGCGCAATAGACGGAGTATCAATAAACAAAACATGGAAAAATATTGAAGATATTTCTCCGCACTTGATAGCGGCGGCAATTGCTTCGGAAGATAATAATTTTCTCGGACACAGCGGATTCGACTTTGTTGCGATTGAAGATGCAATAAACGAATACAGACAAGGCAAACGCAGGCAACAACGCGGAGCAAGCACAATATCGCAACAAACGGCAAAAAATGTTTTTCTCTGGCAAGGACGGTCGTGGCTGCGAAAAGGTTTGGAAGTTTATTTTACTTTCTTAATAGAAAATCTCTGGTCGAAAGAACGCATAATGGAAGTATATCTGAACGTTATAGAAATGGGAAATGGAATTTACGGAGCAGAAGCAGCCGCACAAACATATTTTCACGTTTCGGCAAAAAATTTGAACAAATGGCAATCGGCATTAATTACGGCTTGCTATCCAAACCCGCGAAAACGTAATCCGGCAAAGCCTTCGACTTACATTACCAGACGCGCAAATCAGATTCTTCTGCTAATGCCTAAAATAGGAAATACCGAATTCACACCCGAAAATATTAAGGCGGCAAAAGAAAGATACAGTAAATACAAAGAAAAACATAAACAGTCGCTCCTTAAAAGCAAATAATACATTGATTGTTAATAATTTGTATGTAAAAACATTTGGAAATAATTGCAGGAATTTGTGTCAATATTGATAAAAATTCTGCAAAATGGCAGTAACTTTTGTTTGTAAATCGAACGGATTTTTTCAACCTGTCCCGTCAGAGACAAAATATCGGTAGAATGATAATCACACATAGCAGTTCGCGCGAAACATTGTCGATGATATGAAACATCGTCGGCAACTCGCGCGACATGCAGGCTAACGTATTTTTTCTACCGAGCGATGCATTCCTATTGGAATGCAAATAAACAAATCAAGGAGCGCAGCGGTTTATTAATTTAAAAATTAAAAGATTTAAAATTTAATGAATAACAGAGAAAAAAATCGTCTGAGCTTTGATTTGTTTCCTGCATCCCGACGGATACCGCTCGGTAGAAATTTCACCGCAACAAAGATTACGTGCGGAGCAGCGGCGGTTTTTCAAGTCATCTGCAGTAACCCGCACGTGATGCATGAAAAGATGTGGTTTTTATCGAGATGCAGTTCCTGCGGAATTAAAAATCATGAAAGAATATTGCATTCCGCTTTTTTTGTCGATAAAAACCTGACTTTGGCTTTCAACGGTAAATTTTTTTGCGTCAATATTCGGAAAGAACACATCCGCATCGAAAGACTGATGAATTTT
>JAIRKV010000269.1 GCA_031259935.1 Prevotellaceae bacterium
TTTTGTGTCAAAGCAAAATTGATAAAAATAAATGAAAATTGTAAATTTTAATGTGTCTTATTATTGCTGATTTTTTTATTTCGTAAGGAGCGACTAATTAGCAATGTTTTCTATTTTGATTTGGTTGATATAAATTTCTGTTTCGTTTTCCTGCTTTGCATAGATTGTTAATCTAAAAACTTCGTCTGCCTGAGTTGTATATATTCCAATTAAATATATTCTTCCGTTTTTTTCGATTTTTTGATGACGTATTTCAAATTCTTTCGGTTTGTAAGTCGAAAAAAAATTTTTGAAAATTATGCTTAATTGCGAACGACTGTAAAAATTATTTTTACCCAATATATCGCAGGTAACGTTATTTCCAAAACTTGCCGAAAGCGCTGATGTATTGCCTGTTGAGAAGTTTTCCTTAATTTGGGAAAACATGTCGGTCTGTGCAAAACTCACAGAGCTTGCAAAAAAAAATACAAGAATTATGTTTGATATTTTCTCCATTAAATTTATTTTTACAGTCGTAAAATTAATAAATTTATCAGCAAAAACAATGCCAAAAAACTGAAAAAGATTGATTTTCTGATAAAAATACACAATATAAAATGAAAATAAAATTAATAATTACAGGAGAAACAAGTTTTGAATGGCTGTCGCAGGCGGTTGAAATGTATTCGAAACGGATAAAACGATATGCGAATTTCGATATAAAATATATTGCCGATGTAAAAAACACGAAAAATATGACGACAGAAATTCAAAAAGGCAGGGAAGGCGAGTTAATCATGTCGATGCTTGATGCCAAAGACAGCGTTGTTTTGCTTGACGAACACGGCGAAGATTTTTCGTCTGTTCAGTTTGCCGGTTTTATAAACGGCAGGATAATGGCATCAACAAAATCGCTTGTGTTTGTAATCGGCGGCGCTTACGGATTTTCGCAAGATGTTTACCGACGGGCAGATACAAAATTGTCGTTGTCGAAAATGACTTTTTCGCATCAATCTGTGCGGCTTGTTTTTATCGAACAGCTTTATCGCGCTTTCACAATAATAAATGGCGAACCGTATCATCATGAATAAGATTGAACGTTTGTGAAATCATGTAAAATATTTTCAATTTTATTCATAAATAAACAGCCAATCAAAAAAATCGTGTAAATTTGTCTCCAAATTATGTATAACAATTTAATTTGACCATTTATAATTTCACAAAATATTATTTATCTTGTTGTAATTCAAATTAATTCTATGATATTATTTTTTATAAAATGAAAGTAGCAGACATATTAAGAAACGCAAAAAACACTCTTTTCACATTTGAGATTTTACCTCCGCTTAAAGGTGGAAATTTTGGCGAAATACAGCGAACAATAGAGCCTTTGCTCGAATTTTCGCCATCATACATAAACGTTACGTGTCATCGTGCCGACATTGCTTATCGCACAAATAACAAAGGCGAAACCGAACGTTATACTGCAAAAAAGCGTCCGGGAAGCGTTGGCGTGGCAGCCGCCGTAAAATTCAAATACAATATCGAAATTGTACCGCATGTGATTTGCGCCGGTTTTACACGCGACGAAACCGAAGATGCGCTTATCGATTATAATTATCTGGAAATGAGAAATCTTCTGGTTTTGCGCGGCGACAAAATGAAATCGGATCCTGTTTTTATTGCCGAAAAAGATGGTCATGCTCATGCCGTTGATTTGCTGAAACAAATACAAAACATGAATAAAGGAATATATTTGAACAGCGAAATTGAAAATGCTGAGCCAACCGATTTTTCGTGCGGCGTTGCAGGATATCCCGAAAAACATGCGGATGCAAAAAATATGGAACAGGACATTATTTATTTGAAAGAAAAAGTAGATGCAGGCGCCGATTATATTGTTACACAAATGTTTTTTGACAATTCGAAATATTTTGAATTTGTAAAACGCTGTCGCCAGGCGGGTATCACGGTTCCGATAATTCCGGGCGTAAAACCTGTTGCAACTATGAATCAGGTTGATGTTTTGCCTAAACTGTTTAGTCTGTCGCTGCCAAATGAACTGGAAAGCGAACTGAGAAAATGCAAAACAAATGAAGAAGCAAAAAATACAGGAACAGAATGGCTTACAGCACAAGCGCAAGAACTGAAAAAAGCAAATGTTCCGGCTATACATATTTACACTTTCGGTATTCCCGATAATGTGGCAAAAGTGTGTAAGGCAATATTCTGATTTAAAATTAAAACGGCATACAAAATTGTCTGTCAAAACGATAGAACGAAAAATGAATAAAGAACTGAGAAAGGTATTGCTGCAAGATAAGTTTTTATCATTAATTGCCGAAAAAATTGAAAACAGCGAAAGAATTAACGTCAATGAAGGATTGAAATTATACGAATCGCACGATTTATCGGCATTGGCATTGCTGGCAGGTGAAAAACGCAAACAGATAAACAGAAATTTTGTTTTTTTTAATAAAAATTTTCATGTGGAACCTTCGAATATTTGTATTCATAATTGCAGATTCTGTTCGTATCATCGCAGTATTGGCGATATCGACAGTTGGGATTACAGCATAAGTGAAATGCTGGAAATTTGCAAAAAACATTATGAAAAAGATGTTAGCGAAATACATATTGTAGGCGGCGTGCATCCTGATCGCAGTTTGGATTTTTATTGTGAATTAATTGTTGAAATTAAAAAAATATTTCCTGCGATACATATCAAAGCATTTACGGCTGTCGAACTTGATTATATGATAAATCGGGCAAATTTGACGATAGAAGAAGGTTTGCTTAAATTAAAAGAAGCGGGATTAAATTCGATTCCCGGCGGCGGCGCCGAAATATTCGACAGCGAAATACGCAAACAGATATGCTGTCAAAAGTCGGATGCAAGCGCCTGGCTCAATATTCACAAAACGGCTCATAAACTTGGAATAACCTCAAATGCATCCATTCTTTTCGGACATATCGAAACTTATCATCATCGATTGAATCATCTTGAACAGTTGCGCAATCTGCAAGATCAAACGCATGGATTCAATGCATTTATTCCACTTAAATACAAAAAGTTCAACAATTCCATTTCCGAAACAGGCGAAGTAAATGATATTGAAGTTCTGAAAAACTTTGCCGTTTCGCGCATTTTTCTTGATAATATTCCGCATATAAAATCGTATTGGCCCATGCTTGGAAAAAATCTTGCAGGATTTGCTTTGCATTTTGGCGCCGATGACATGGATGGAACTATTGACGATTCTACAAAAATTTATTCAATGGCAGGCGCCGAAGAAAAAAATCCGGCAATGACAACCGCCGAAATGGTGAAATTTATAAAACAGTCGGGATTTATTCCAGTAGAACGGGATTCTATTTATAACAAACTGAATGTGTTTGAATAACAGAAAATGTTGCGAATAAATTTATTATAAAACGGGCAACGATAAAGAAGTGTCATTCAAACAAAATCTGTTTTTAAAAATGTATTATATAAATTTTACTGATTGCGTTTTACTTCTACTTTTTCGTATGCTTCGATGATGTCGCCTGTTTTTACGTCAGCAAATTTTTCGATATTCAGTCCGCAATCGTAGCCTGCCATAACTTCTTTCACATCATCTTTGAATCGTTTGAGAGAACCGAGCGCTCCCGAAAATACAACTATTCCATCTCTAATCAGGCGTACCTTTGACGAGCGCGTTATTTTGCCTTCACGAACTATTCCGCCGGCGATTGTTCCTACTTTTGCAACTCTGAATGTTTCCAATACTTCGACTACGGCTGTAATTTCTTCTTTTATTTCAGGTTCAAGCATTCCTTCAATGGCGGATTTCACTTCGTCTATTGCATCGTAAATCACTGAATATAATCGAATTTCGATTTTTTCGTTTTCGGCAAGTTTGCGTGCATTTGTGCCTGGTCTAACCTGAAATCCTATAATTACGGCATTGGATGCGGCTGCCAGCAAAACATCCGATTCGGAAATTGCTCCTACGGCTTTATGTATAACATTTACTTGAACTTCTTCGGTTGACAGTCTCATCATCGAGTCGGATAATGCTTCGATAGAGCCATCAACATCGCCTTTAATTATTATGTTTAATTCTTTGAAATTTCCGATAGCAATACGGCGACCGATTTCGTCGAGTGTTACGTGCGGCTGCGAATGCATTCCCTGTATTCGGGAAAGTTGCTCGCGTTTATTCGCTATTTCGCGCGCTTCGCGTTCATCCTGCATCACGTTGAAAGTTTCGCCTGCCGCAGGAGCGCCGTTAAGTCCCAGAACAATAACGGGAGTGCTTGGACTCGCTTCTTCCACACGCTGTCCGCGTTCATTGAACATTGCTCTGATTTTTCCGCAGGTAATTCCCGAAAGCATCATATCTCCAACTTTAAGAGTGCCTCCTTCTACCAAAACCGTTGCTATATATCCGCGTCCTTTATCAAGAGATGATTCTATTACAGATCCGTTTGCACGTTTATTCGGATTGGCTTTGAGTTCGAGCATGTCGGCTTCGAGTAAAACTTTTTCGAGTAATTTATCTACATTCAAACCTTTTTTTGCCGATATTTCCTGACATTGATATTTTCCGCCCCAGTCTTCCACAAGCAGGTTCATGTTTGAGAGCTGTTCTTTTATTTTATCGATGTTTGCTCCGGGTTTGTCTATTTTGTTAATTGCAAATACCATTGGCACTCCGGCGGCTATGGCGTGATTTATTGCTTCTACGGTTTGCGGCATTACGGCATCATCGGCTGCGATAATTATAATTGCAACATCTGTGATTTTTGCTCCGCGGGCGCGCATTGCCGTAAATGCTTCATGTCCCGGTGTGTCAAGAAATGTGATGCGGCGACCGTTTGCAAGTTCTACATTGTATGCTCCAATGTGTTGTGTTATTCCTCCGGCTTCGCCGGCAATTACATTTGTATTTCTGATATTATCAAGCAATGATGTTTTTCCGTGATCAACGTGTCCCATCACTGTTACGATAGGCGGACGCGGCAACAAGTCCTGCATGTTGTCTTCTTCCGTTTTTACCGCATCTTGCAGGTCAACGCTTACAAAGTCTATTTTAAATCCAAATTCTTCGGCAACAAGAACAAGCGCTTCGGCATCCAGCCGTTGATTGATTGATACCATTAATCCGAGATTCATACATGCATCTATAATGTTCACTACGGGAACTCTCATCATATTTGCAAGTTCGCTGGCTGTAACAAATTCCGTTACTTTGAGCGTAGTCTGTTCAATCTTTTGCATTTCCTGCGCTTCCTGCATTCGTATGTTTATGGCATCGCGTTTTTCGCGGCGATGTTTGGATGCTTTTGTTTTTCCCTTGCTCTCGGTAAGGCGCGCCAGTGTTTCTTTCACTTGACGCTGTACTTCATCTTCGTTAACTTCGCGACGAACCGGCGGACGGTAATCTTTTTTCTTTTTATTTTTATCCTTTTTCGAATCCTTGTTTTTTTCTCCGCGTTTTTCTTCTATTTCTATTTTTACCTTATTCCCGAGAACTCTTTCGCGTTTACGTTTTTTGTTTTCGGTTTTGGGCTTTTCAAACTGAGCCAGATCCACTTTTTCGCCTGTCAGTACGGGTCCTGTTAATTTTTCAACTTTAACAGGTATGAAATTTTCTTTTTTTTCTTCGCGTGGTCGCTGTACTGCGGGTGGTGATTGTTGACCATGTTTTTGTTCGACGGTTTTGTGTGTTTCGGGCTTATTTTGTCTTTTATCTTTTTTGTATTTATTCTTTTTTTGCTTTATTTTTTCAGGGATTTCTATTTTTTCTATAATTTTCGGTGGCTGTATTTTTTTTACTTCAATTTTTATTTCTTCAACTTTTTTAACCGGTTTTTCTGTTTCTGTTTTTTCTGTACCGTGCTGTTCTTTTTCTGTTTTTATTTCCTGTGTTTCCGATTTTGCCGTATTTGGAGTTTCTGCTGTCGTCTTTTCTTTTCTTACTTTTGGGCTAAGATCTATTTTGTCAATAATTTTCAAAGATGGTTTTTCGATAATCGAAACTTTTATGAAAACTTCTTTTTCTTCGGGCAATTCTTCCTGTTCTTCTTTTTCTTTCTTTTCTGCATGCAAATCTTCGATGGTAATGGTTTCCTGTTTCTTTTTTTGAGGAATAATAACGCCTTTTGCCGCTTCTTTCAAATTTTTATCATCACCAAAAGCATCTTTCACAAGGTTATAGGCTTCATCAGAAATTTTTGAATTGGGATTAGATTCTACTTCTATTCCTTTTTTTGCCAAAAATTCAACAAGTGAAGACAATCCTATGTTAAATTCTTTCATTATTTTACTTATTCTGATATTTGTTTCTGTCATATTTGCAAATTCTCCTTTTTAGATTTCTGTATTTTCAATGTGTGATGATTTTGATTTTCTGATATTTATTTTTGTTCTTCTTCAAATTCGGATTTCAAGATGTTTACAACTTCTTTCAAAGTTTCTTCTTCCAGATCCGCTCTTTGCAACAAATCGTTAAAAGGTATGTTCAACACGCTTTTTGCGGTATCGCAACCGATTCGTTTCAGTTCGTCGATAACCCAACTTTCAATTTCGTCTGCAAATTTATCAAGATGCACATCTTCTTCTTCTTCGGCTGTTTCGCGATATACGTCAATGTCGTAGCCTGCAAGCTGGCTTGCGAGTTTTATGTTCATGCCGCCTTTGCCTATTGCAAGCGAAACTTCGGATGGTTTCAAAAATACGTTTATCTGTTTTTTGTCTTCGTCTATTTTTATGGATGTTATTTTTGCCGGAGCAAGCGAACGCTGAACAAACAGTTGCAAATTGGACGTATAATTCACAACATCTATATTTTCATTGTGCAATTCGCGAACGATTCCGTGAATACGCGAACCTTTCACTCCAACGCAGGCTCCAACAGGGTCGATTCGGTCGTCGTACGATTCAACTGCTACTTTTGCGCGTTCGCCCGGAATCCGCACTATTTTTTTGATTGTGATAAGTCCTTCAAAAATTTCGGGAACTTCCTGTTCGAACATGCGTTCTAAAAATTCGGGAGCCGTGCGCGAAAGTATGATAACAGGAGTGCTGTTTTTCATTTCTACGCGAAGAATTACGGCTTTTGCCGTATCGCCTTTCTTGAAAAAATCGGAAGGTATCTGTTCCGATTTTGGAAGAATAAGTTCGTTGCCGTCATCATCAATCAACAGCGTTTCTTTTTTCCATGTTTGATAAACTTCGCCTGCAACAATTTCGCCTATTCGTTCGGTATAATACTTGAAAACATTTGCCTTTTCTATTTCCATGATTTTTCCTGCCAGATTTTGACGTACTGCCAATATCGCGCGCCGTCCGAAACTTGAAAGCTGTATCGATTCTGAAACCTCTTCGCCTATTTCGTACGACGAATCAATTGCCTGAGCATCGACAAGCGATATTTCAGTCGCTTTGTTTGTTACGTCTTCAACCACTGTTCGATTTCTCCAAATCTCAAAATCGCCTTTTGCATCATTCACAATTATGTCAAAATTGTCGGCTGTGCCGTACTGTTTTGCCAGCAAATTGCGAAAAACATCTTCTATCACGCCTATCATTGTTGCGCGGTCGATATTTTTCAGTTCTTTGAACTCGGCAAAACTTTCAGCTAAATTTAGATTTTCCATATATTTTTTATTATCTGTATTTATTATAAATTATTTGAACAAAACAACCGCCTTCACCGATTTAACATCGTCAAGCAGTACTGTTTCGTTTTTTATTATTATCTGTTTGCGTTTTTTGTTTTCAACAATCATTTTTTCTTCGTACTCTACGTCAATACTTTCGGCGTTTGCACATTTAAGCTTTGCCGTGAGTTTTTTTCCGTTCTTAAAGACAATATCAATGTCTTTGTCGATGTTTTTTTGATACTGTCGCAGCAATTTCAACGGACTGTTCAATCCTGCCGAAGCAACTTCCAACTCAAAATCTTCATCATCTCTGTTCAATACATCTTCAACGGCGCGGCTTATGGATGCGCAATCGTTTATATTTATTCCGCCACTGTCGCTGTCGACAACGATATTGATTTTGTTATCTGCGCTTATGCTGATATCGGCAATAAACTTATCGCTGCCGGCTATTTTCCGTTCAACGGTTTCTTTTATTTTTTCAATGTTTATCATGTGTTTTGAATATGAAGAAAAGGGACTTTTGTGTCCCTTTTTTATCTCGTCTTTCGCATTTCGGCTGCAAAAATAATGTATATCAACGTATTTTCCAAATTTTTTAATAAAAATTTAATTAAAAACATATCTGCCGGCAAAAAAAATCTTCTTTTCACACACAAAATAACAGGCTGAAATCAAACTGTTTTATTGTTTTTTTTGTCTGTTATGAAAATAATTTTGTGTATGTAAAAATATTTTCTATTTTTGTACAAAAATTAATTAAACAGCGATGAAAAAATTATGTATAATACTGACGGTTGTCTGTCTTTTTTCCTGCGAAAAAATAGAACAAGAAAGAGGAATAAAAATAAAGAATAAAAAACTGCAGTCTTTTTTGCTTGAAAATTACGACAAAAATAATGATGGCAAGATTAGTGAAG
>JAIRKV010000280.1 GCA_031259935.1 Prevotellaceae bacterium
GGAACGCCAAGGTCGTCGAGCATTTTGATTACTGCCGATGCCATAGGTCCCGGACCGCACATGTAATATTCAATATCTTCGGGTTCGGCATGATTTTTAAGATAATTATTATAAATCACTTCATGAATAAAGCCTGTGTAACCGTTCCAGTTATCTTCGGGAAGCGGAGCGCTCAATGCAATATTGAACGAGAAATCAGGAAATTCGCGTTCCAGTTCGCGAAAATCTTCTTCATAGAAAATCTCGTTTTTCGAGCGCGCTCCATACCAATAACTTATTTTACGGTCTGTTGTTTTTAATGTTTTCAATAAATGCAAAATATGCGACCGCAGTGGCGCCATTCCTGCTCCTCCGCCAATGTAAAGCATTTCTCTTTTTGAATTTATTATTGGATGAAATTCGCCAAATGGACCTGAAATCATAACTTTATCGCCGGGTTTAAGCGAGAAAATGTACGATGAACATATCCCGGGCGGAACTTTCATAAATCCTCCCGTTGTTCTGTCGAACGGAGGTGTTGCTATTCGTATGTTAAGCATTACGATGTCGCCTTCGGCAGGATAATTTGCCATTGAATATGCGCGTACAACAGGTTCGGTATTTTTGTATTTTAAATCCCACATTTTGAATTTATCCCAGTCGCTGCGAAATCTTTCGTCAATATCGAAGTCCGAGTATTTAATATCATATTTGGGTACATCTATTTGAATATATCCGCCTGAAACAAAATTGAGATGTTCTCCTTCGGGAAGTTTTACCGTAAATTCTTTAATATATGTTGCTACATTTTTATTTGAGATGACTTCACATTCCCATTTTTTTATTCCCAGCACAAATTCCGGAATCTGTATTTTAAGATTGTCCCGAACTTTTACCTGACATCCCAGACGCCAGTTGGTCATTTGCTGTTTTCGTGTAAAAAAACCTGTTTCGGTAGGAAGAATCGAGCCTCCGCCTTCCATAACCTGACATTTACACATTCCGCAACTGCCGCCGCCGCCGCAAGCCGAAGGAAGAAATATTTTTTCGTTTGAAAGTGTTGACAGAAGTGTAGAACCGGGATTTACCGTCAGTTCTTTTTTGCCGTTGTTAATATTTATCGTGAGTAATGTTGATGGCGAAATTTTTTTCTTTACATATAATAAAAGCGATACTAAAACGAGTATTATCGCGAGTACAACTACAATTGCCGTTAAAATTAATTTTATATCCATAATCATTTTAATTTATCAATTTTATTCCCATAAAGCTCATAAAGGCAATTGCCATTAATCCTGTTACCATAAATGTAATTCCCAATCCCCGCAACGGTTTGGGCACATTGGAATATTTCATTTTTTCGCGAATTGCGGCAATACCTGCAATTGCAAGCCACCAGCCGATTCCCGAACCCAAAGCAAAAGCCAGTATATCGCTAAAACTGTGATATACATCGCCTACTCGCTGTTGCATAAATAGTGATGCGCCCATTATTGCGCAGTTTACTGCTATCAGCGGAAGAAAAATTCCAAGTTGATTGTATAATGTCGGAGCAAATTTTTCGACAACCATTTCAACTACCTGAACTATCCATGCAATTACAGCAATGAAAACGATGAAACTGAGGAAATTCAAATCAATTCCTCCGAGCGACTGGCTTGCCCATGTTAAAGCGCCTTCGCTGAGCAGAAATTTGTTTAACAAATAATTTACAGGTACCGTAATGAGCAGTACAAAAGTAACCGCTATTCCAAGTCCGTTTGCTGTTTTTACGCTTTTTGACACCGCCAGATACGAGCACATACCCAGAAAGTATGCAAAGATCATGTTATCAATAAAAATTGACTGTACAAATATATTTATAAAATTTTCCATAAATCAAATTATTTTTCCTGTAAATCTTTATTAATACTGCGGTGTATCCAAATGATACAGCCTAAAATTATAAGCGCCATAGGCGGCAGAATTATCAAACCGTTGTTAAGGTAAAATCCGCCTTGCGCCACGTACCAGCTTTCAGGTATTATTGTTATTCCAAACACGGTTCCCGAACCGAAAAGTTCGCGGATAAATGCTACAATTATCAAAATTATTCCATAGCCTATTCCGTTTGCAATGCCATCTATAAATGCCGGTATCGGTTTATTGCCAAGAGCAAATGCTTCGAGGCGTCCCATCAAAATACAGTTTGTAATGATAAGTCCGACATATACCGAAAGTTGTTTGCTTACATCATAAACGTATGCTTTGAGAATTTCGTTAACAAGAATTACAAGTGTTGCTATAACAAGCAATTGCACTATTATACGAATACTGTTGGGAATTGTATTTCGTAAAAAAGAAATTATCAAATTCGAAAAACCTGTTACAGCAGTTACCGATATTGCCATAACGAATGCCGGCTGAAGTTTAACGGTAACAGCCAGCGCCGAGCATATACCCAAAACAAGTACGGTTACGGGATTGCCGCTGTTTAACGGCGCTGCAAATATTTTTAGTCCATTGTTTGAGTTCATAGTTCTTGATTTTTATCGTTTGTTTCAATAGAATTATTTTTATTTTCGGATTTCATCTTGTTGATAAAACCTTTATACTGTTTAAGATTATCGGCAATCATTTGCTGTACTCCGCGACTTGTGATTGTGCCTCCTGAAATTCCATCTACGGTATGACTGTTTAATTCTCCTCCCGGTTTTTGCACGATTATCGGAAATGAGTTTTCTTCATCAATTTTTTTTCCTTCAAACTGTTTTTGAAAAATATC
>JAIRKV010000019.1 GCA_031259935.1 Prevotellaceae bacterium
TTTATCACACGTTTTTGTGCGTTTGTAAGTTCAAACGGAAGATTATTTTTGTAAAAATTATTGAAATTATCACCTATTTTTGAAAATACAAATCCTCTGTTTTTTTGCAATCTGTTCAATCGCTGGCTCAACAACGAAATCTGTATGTAAAAAAGTTCTTCAAATTTCAGACGAAATCGAGCTTTTTTAAGCAGTTCGGGATTTTGCGGAAAATGAATATTAAGCAATGCATCTTTAAGCGCAATCAGTTTATGCCGAGAAATAATATATTCGGGTAAAGTTTCATTAATTTTATCATAAACCAGCGTGAGTAAGCTACTTTGAAACCGATTGAACGCTTTTGTTCCGAGAAAATTATCTCTCAATAATTCCGTAGAACTGTAAACCGCTTGAATATTTGAACTTATCTGATTGTTTTCGTCGCTTACGGTTTCCATTTCAGGATGGATTATGTTTATCTGTCCTTTGAAAACATTAGGCTTGCCGAAAAAAACATATTCTACATTACTGCTTAATTTGCTTTTAATCCATTTTATTCCTTTGAAAAAAACGAGCTGTATTTCGCCCGAATCATCGGCAGCATAAGCAATCAAACGTTTATTGTGCGGAGTTTCGATATTTTCGATACGGGTAATTTTACCTTTAAATTGAATATATGGCAAATCTTCGGTAATTTCGCTGACTTTATAAAATTTTGTGCGATCGGTATAACGAAAAGGAAAAGTATAAAGCATATCTTTGAAAGTGCTTATATTCAATTCTTTTTTTAATATTTCCGCACGTTTGTGACCAATTCCGGCAAGAAATTTTATTTCGGTTTCCAAAATCATATCATCATTTGATAAATGGCTTTGCTCTGTTGATGCAATTGCTAAATGATTACAATTTTTTTGTCAAATACTTCAATAATTTCTCCAACACGAATTTTTGCGCGTTTGCGAGTTTCTATCGTTCCGTTACGTTTCACCCGACGGTCGGCAATAATCATTTTTGCTTCGCCGCCCGACATGGCAATTTTCATGCGTTTAAGCAACTGTACCAGTTCGATGCAGTCGCCATTTTGTAATTTAAATTCTATCACAGTTTTGTTTTTTTGCAAAGATAATAAAAAAGACTGTTTCGGAAAAATTTGAGTTTATCATTTGAAATCACCGTATCAAAACAGAAACAAACAATGCATTATACTTTGCTCATGGTAAAAATGTGAGAATGAAAGAGGTTTTGGCGACATTTTTTTATCAACATTCTGTCCGTGACGGAACATTTATTTTATTTCGTCATTGCCCTTTTAAATTTTTAAAAATTACGTTTATGAATCAAACCTGCCGTTTCATAAACAACAATCATCTTCCCTTTTCGGAATTGATTTTTTTGGCTATCTTTGCGCAAAATTAAATCAAATTGAATTTGGAATGAAACATCTTTGGGCTTTTGCATTTTGCACTTTTTTATTTGGAACGTGTTGTTCTCAAACCCTGATAAGCATATCGGGACGAGTTACGGATTTCGACGGAAATCCTGTTGACAGTAGCATTGTTGAAATATTTCATCCCGATTTTTCGGCTGCATACGCAACTTATACCGATGAAAACGGTTATTATTCCATCAACAACGTAAAAAAAGGAAAATATATGGCGCTTGCTGCCATGCGCCTCAAAGAATATCCGCGCAAAAATGCCGTTACGGAAAATGACATGCGGTTGGAATTTTGGGCTTGGAATATCATTGCCGACACGGATTTAACGATAAATCCACGCTATCATCGTCTGGAACTTTACGGAACAAATGTTTTTAAAATAGAAGGCGGCTACGGCGGAATGATGATTTACGTGCGTCCGATGAGCCTTGAAAAATATCTTTCATATTCAAAAGAGGTGTATTTAGATAAATCAAAAGCGGAAAAAAAGGCAGATGTTTCGGTTGCGCCCGAACATTTCAAGGTCAAAGTTTTTATGGATGAACAGGAACTTCACGTAAATTCGGTACAGCCTGTTGAAGAATACGCAGGAACTGATAACTTACCGGTTACAGGATATATTATTCAGGTGGATTTACCCGAAAATAAACCCGAAAAACAGTATTGCATTTTCAGAATTGAAGCGGAAAATACGGAATATGGCGAGAAAGGTGAAAATTTATATTTTTACGAACTTAAAAATTATGAATAATCAAATTATATAAAAATGGAAAAAATCATGCAAAAATATTCGTTTGCCGTTGATGAAAAACAAATATCGGCAAAAGTTGAAGAAGCAAAACAATCGGCAAAAAACATTAATCCCGAAGCATTAAAACAGTGTTTCAACAGCATCGACCTGACAACGTTAAATGCTGCGGATACAATATCCCAAGTAAAAAAAATGACGGAAAAAGTCAGCAATTTTTCCGGTGTTTACTGCAATTTGCCCAATGTTGCAGCAATATGCGTTTATCCTGCTCTTGTGAATACGGTGCGCAAAAACCTCACCGACAAAAATGTGCGTATTGCATCCGTTACCGCAGGATTTCCCGCTTCGCAAACGTTTATTGATGTGAAAATCAAAGAAAGTTTGCTGGCAATTGAAAACGGCGCCGACGAAATTGACATTGTAATATCTGTCGGTCGTTTTTTGGAAAAAGATTATGAGTTCGTTTACAGTGAAATAGAACAAATAAAAAAAGCAGTCGGCGATGCTTGTGTAAAAGTTATTCTCGAAACGGGAGCGCTGAAAGATTTACAGTTGATACGAACAGCATCACTGCTTGCAATGGAAGCCGGAGCTGATTTCATAAAAACATCAACAGGCAAATTTTACGCTGCGGCAACACCCGAAGCCGTGTGCGTAATGTGCATGGCAATTGCCGACTACAAAGCGCAAAGCAAACGGGATGTAGGAATAAAACCATCAGGCGGAATTTCTACCACCGGTGAAGCGCTTGTATATTACGGCATATTGAAATCCACGCTTGGCGAAAACTGGCTGAACAATAAACTGTTCAGGATAGGAGCAAGCCGTTTGGCAAACAGTCTGCTTACAGATATAACAGGTTTGGAAGCAACATATTTTTGAATAATCATTCCCTGATAACCAATTATACTTTGCCCTGTAT
>JAIRKV010000032.1 GCA_031259935.1 Prevotellaceae bacterium
AATTACAACAACGGCAACGGACAGGGCTTTGAATACGGCTCGCTGCCTTCACGAAGAACTTATGGTATTGGTTTAAACTTTAAATTTTAATATGTTATGAAAACAATAAAATATATTTCATTATTTCTTTTAACGGGAACAGTATTTATTAACTGTTCAAACTTTGATGAACTGAATAAAGACCCGAATAAAAGCACCGATTTAGACCCTAATCTGCAAATTGCCACCGTGCAAATGCGGCAGTCCGAAAACCATCAGGAATGGCACAGATACATGTGTTATCCAGGAGGTTTTATGCATCAATGGTGCGGCGATTGGGCAACAGTAAATTATGGCGGACACTGTACAAAATCTTCCGCTTTCGCCGAACAGTTATGGATGGCATACTATCCTTATATCATACGCGATGTGGTGGATGTAGTGCAACGCACAAAAGACGACCCAAACTTCACGAATGTAAACGCAGTCGCGCGAATTTTAAAAGTAGAGAATTTCTTGAAACTCACCGACTATTATGGAGATATTCCATATTTTAGCGCAGGAATGGGTTATTATACAGGAAATTATAATGCATCTTATGATAAACAGGAAGATATTTATAACGATTTTTTCAAAGAATTAACCGAAGCAGCACAAAATTTAGACCCTTCAGGTGATTTATTAACTCACGATTTATATTATAACGGAGACATTGCCAAATGGAAAAAATTTGCAAATTCGCTGCGTTTGCGCATAGCAATGCGTCTTATAAAAATCGACCTCGAAAAAGCCCGTGCCGAAGCGGAAAAAGCCATTGCCGCAGGAGTATTTACTTCAAATGCCGATATTTGCTTTGTGAAACACGAAAATTATCAAAATCCGGGCGATGGCACAGGACCGGGCAACGGATTAGCTACGCGTTTATCAAATCAGGGAGATGCTACAACCAACGCTTTTCGTTTATCCACAGAATTGATTTCATCAATGGAAAACCGCAAAGATCCCCGTATTTTGTATTACGGAGGCGTTTATTTCAATAATGGCGCAGGCACAGAAATCACTCAGGAAGTAAAAGCAGCGTTGAATTGTCAATATCAATACATGACATTCCCTGCACAATATTTTTCGTATGAAGACTGGCGTCCGGCAATAGATATAGTTGTGAATGGAGAAACGTGGAACGTAACTCATTCTTTTCAACGTTTGCAACCATCAAAACTGATTACTCGCTTTGATGCTCCTTTTATTCACATGACTTATGCCGAAGTTGAATTTTTGATTGCCGAAGCTGCATATCGCGGATGGAACGCCGGAGGAGGCTCGGCTGAATCGCATTTTGAAAAAGGCTTGGAAGCCGCCGTACGGCAGTGGTCGCTATTTGGCGTTTCTAATTCGGATGAAGCGGCAATCACCGATTTTATAAATTTCAATAAAAATAATTTTACAGGAAACGAATTAACAGAAATCAATATGCAACTTTGGATATTGCATTTTTTAGACCCGCTGGAAACTTGGGCTAACTGGCGGCGCACGGGAATTCCCGAAATAAACTTTATTGTCTGGTCTGATAATGCTTCAAACGGGAAAATACCAAGACGTATGGAATATCCAATAGAAGAACAGACAAAAAATGCGGAAAACTACAAGGAAGCCGTCAGCCGCATGGGCGGAACAGATGACTGGACAAACCGAGTTTGGTGGGACAAAGAATAATTAATCATTTAAAAATTAAAGATATGAAAATAATAAATAAAATATTTTTCAGCAGTATATTGTTACTGTCTTTGAGCATTTCATGTACCAATGATGATGCAGATAATCCGACATTTGGAGATAATGACGTACCTGTGATTTTTGTCGACTGGGCAGAAAATATGGCGTTCAATGTAGGCGATGTTATACGGATAAGCCCGCAGGTATCGCCTTCGGATGGAGTAATCTACAAATGGATTTATAACGATGAAATCGTTTCAACCGATAAAAATCTGGAATATACGGTAACAGAATTTGGAAACTTTGTTTTGAAACTTGAAGTTGACAGAAACGGAGTAAAAAATTCACGCATAACGAATGTTTTGGTAGTAAAACCATTTGAACCGAAAACATATAACAAAAAATCAATTGCATATATCACTGTTGATGGCTCTGTTGCAGATGTACCATGGAATGATATTACACATTTGATAGTTTCGTCAGCAGTAATCGGCGCAGATGGCTTGCCCGATTTAACTTTTGGCGGTCGTACAACGCTTGATATTCCTACATTAATTTCAACTGCTCATAATTACGGAGTTTTTGTGCTAATTGAATTTTCGGGTGCAATAACTTATTTGAATGCCATACATGCATACGGAAGCCTTACTTTTTATGATGCAGCCGTAGCTGCAAATCGTGAAGAGTTTGCGAATAATCTTGTACAAATTATGATTGATAACAAATTTGATGGAATCAACGTTTATATGGACAAAGCCGATGACGGCGCATACATTGACCCTGCAACACTAAAAGATTTTTACGAAAAACTGGGTGTGGCGTTGAAAGCGGTAAAAAACAATTTAAACGACATTGAATATGATTACCTCTTATCCATGTCGGTATATGGCGGATGGACAAATGCCACGTTGAGCGGTATGGTAAATATTCCGACTTACGACTGGATAAATGTGCTGGCTTTCGCTGCCGAAGATTTAACGCCTGCGCCTCATTCTTCCCCGTGGTATTTCAGTGACCAGATAAATCAATGGCTGAACTTGTATGGCGTTGCCCCGTCGCGTATTGTAGGCGTAGCGCCGGCATTCGGGCTTCGTTATTTCGGAAATACGGCAGATTACACTTGGGGCAATCTTTGGCAATATACCGAATATATTCCATACCGTACTTTATGTTCCACATATCCGAATGCGCACGAAGTAAATCAGCAGGCAGTAGATAATGGAATCTTTTACGATGGATTTCCCGCTGTCGCAGAGAAAGCACAATACGTCAATGACAATAATCTTGGCGGCATGGCGCTGTGGTCTGTCGAAAGCGACAGCAAAGATGAAACAAAATCATTAATGAAAAAAATAAACGATTTGTTAGGAAATTAAACCGAACAGTAGAAATAATTACATACATTTAACTTTCTCAAAAATGCGAAAGGGAAGTAATTCGTAAAATATCAATAAACCATATCTTTCGGATTACTTCCTGATATTCGCAATTATATATTTTAACTTTGTAAATAGATTAAATATGAAAAAAACAGTATTAATTATTGTAGCCATGTCAATACTGGTATCAGGATGCACAGGAAACAGTGCAAATAACAGCGAAGACGACATTTCGAAACAGCACATTACAGTCGGATATTTGCCGTGGTGGAAAATGCCATACATTCCGCAATGGCAAAAAATTACTCATTTGTGCCTTGCATTCGGAACTGTAAATTCAGATGGTTCGCTCGATTTGACAAATATGAATAAATTTACAGATTGCATCGCAAATGCGCACAATAACAGCGTGAAAGTATTACTTTCGATTGGCGGTGGCAGTTCAAACAACTTTTCGGAAGCCATATTAAATACGGATAAAAGAAAAATTTTAACCGATAATTTAATCAAAGCCATCAACAATTACAATCTGGATGGCGTGGATATCGATTTTGAAGAATGGGAAGGAGGACAAAACGGAGCAAGTCAGTCGGATTTATTGAAACGCAATGCTCTGGAAAATTTATATAAGGAATTACGCGAAAAAGTGGGAAACGGCAAACTCATAACAGCAGCAGTTAATGCAAGTTGGGATAATGGCGGTTGGGGTTTTTATAACTGTTTTAACAGTTCCATGCATCAATATTTGGATTTTGTCAGTTTGATGATTTATGATGAAACAGGTCCATGGTCTGGAACGAATACAGGACAGCACGCCTCGTGGGAATATTTTGAAAATTCCATAAACCACTGGTTGAACAATAAAAATTTGCCTAAGGAAAAATTAGTTGCAGGCGTACCGTTTTACGGATATTTATTTAAATCGCCCGATAATGCCGAAGGCGCAGAATCTGTTGCGTACCGTAATATTTTGACGGATTTTCCGAATCAGGATGCACATCTTAAAGATAATATAGACTTGCTGTACTACAATGGAATGCAAACAATACGGAACAAAGCAAAATATATTGTCGATAACAATCTGGCAGGAATAATGATTTGGGAACTTTCGCACGATACTGATATTGCCGATAAAAGCCTTTTGAATGTGATTTATGAAGCATTTAAACAGTGATTAAAAAATGACGGTATGATACGTTTGATGGAAAAACATTAAAAATCTTCACAACAGGGCGTTATTTTCAATGCTTTGCATGTATCCTTTGTCTTCCGGCAGATTTGTTTGCATTGATGCTTCAACAGCCATTTTGTCGCACAGTTCGTTAAACGGATTTCCTGCGTGTCCTTCAATCCAGACAAACTTTATTTTATGCAGTCTGTAAACTTTTAAAAATCTCATCCACAAATCCGGATTTTTTATGTTTTTAAAATGCCTGATTTCCCACGATTTAAGCCAGCCTGCATTTATGGCATCTACTACATATCGCGAATCGCTGAAAACTGTTACGTTTGCGTTTACCGATTTTATATTTTCAAGGGCAACAATCACTGCCATTAATTCCATTCTGTTATTGGTTGTATAAGCAAATCCCTGCGAAATTTCCTTGCGATATTTTCCCGAAATCATAATAATACCATATCCTCCGTTTCCCGGATTTCCTCGAGCCGCTCCATCGGTATAGACAGTAATTTCAGTCATTATTATTCTAAATTCATCGTTTATTTGCTGTTGCTATTCATCGTCAGTCGAAATGATTGTAATATCATCGTGTCCGTTATGTTTATTTTTAGCCGATATATCAATTTTCAAAGGATCTTCGTTCATTTCGCTGTAGCGTTTACGATTTTTGAAAATATCGCAAGCCATGTACAGTGCGGCGCGAAACGAATCGGCATTTGCTATTCCCTGTCCTGAAATTTCATAAGCCGTGCCATGCGCCGGCGATGTACGAACAAAAGGTAAACCTGCCGTATAGTTGACGCCCGTATCGAATGCACGCGATTTAAATGCTATCATGCCCTGATCGTGATACATTGCTAATATTCCATCAAATTTTTTTGACGTTTCGGAACTTAAAAATCCATCGGCAGAATATGGACCAAATGCCAAAATATTTTTTTCCTGCGCTTCTTTTATTGCCGGAAATATTATCTCTTTTTCTTCGGTTCCTATCAAGCCGTTATCGCCACAATGAGGATTAAGCCCCAAAACGGCAATGCGTGGTTTTGTTATTAAAAAATCTTTTTTCAGCGATTCGTGTAATATGTCGATTTTTTGCAGTATCAGTTTTTTTGAAATTGATTTTGCCACATCCTGCAACGGAATATGTCCTGTTACTATACCGATTTTCAGGTTATCGTTAACCATCAACATCAAATAATTCTGCACGCCGACAGCATCTGCTAAAAATTCCGTATGTCCGATAAACTTTTTTCCCGGAACCTGTACATTGTATTTGTTTATTGGCGCCGTAACCAGTACATCTATTTTCTTCTCGCGAATGTCGCGTAAGGCTGCCTGCAAAGCTTTCAACGAGCCTTCGCCTGCCATTGGCGTAGAATGACCGACTTCAGCGTGAGCATTGTCGCTCATTATGTTTATAAAGTTTACGCATTTGTTTCGAGCATCTTTCGGTGATGTTGCAAGATTGAGATTTATATTTTCAATCTTAAACAAATTGCGATAAAATCCCCAAATTTTTATTGAGCCGTAAATAACAGACGTGCAAAAATCAATAATACGGTTATCTTCAAACGTTTTCAACATTACTTCGTAAGATATTCCATTGATGTCGCCTTGCGTTATTCCTGCAACTATTTTTCCATCTTTCATCTGAATTTCTTTTTACTATACAAGGTTCAAAGGTATAACTTTTTTTTGAAATCACAGTTTCAGACAATTTTTCCGGATTAACTCCATTGATATTCGCTACGCTTCTCAATGACGTTTTGTGTCTTCTTTTGTACGTTATTGCAAGGAGCGCAGCGACGAAGTTAAGACTGTCCGTATTCGGGAAAAAACGAAACCGTCAATGCCGGATTATTCTTCTTTCAACATTTCGGGGCGCAGCAGTTTTGTTCGCTTTACTGCCTGTTCTTCCTGCCATTCGGCAATTTTTTCGTGATTCCCCGAAAGTAAAATGTCGGGAACTTTCCATCCGTTAAACTCGGCAGGTCGAGTATATACAGGCGGAGCAAGCAATCCATCCTGAAACGAATCGGTGAGAGCCGATGTTTCATCTGAAATGGCACCTGGAATAATGCGTACAATCGAATCGACAATAACCGCCGCAGCCAGTTCGCCTCCCGACAGTACATAATTGCCTATTGAAATTTCGCGGGTAACAAGATGTTCGCGTATTCGATGGTCAATGCCTTTGAAATGCCCGCAAAGAATCATTATGTTTTCTTTTGTTGATAATCGGTTTGCTTCACACTGGTTGAAAAGCAGACCATCGGGCGACATGTAAATTATTTCATCGTAACTGCGCTGTTTTTTCAGGTCGTTTATCATATTAAAAACAGGTTCAATCATAAGCACCATGCCGGAATCGCCTCCAAACGAATAATCGTCAACCTGACGATAATTTCCTTTCCCGTAATCGTGAATATTATGAATATTGATATCAACAACATTTTTATCGCGCGCCCGTTTAACAATAGAATGATTTAACGGACTTTCAAGCAATTCGGGAACAACTGTAAGTATATCTATTCGCATAATCTGAAATTATGTTGCAAATTTACGTGAAATATTGTGAACTGAATTTATCAGCGTTAATAATCAATGCATAAAGGGTTATTTATCAAAAGTTTGAGAACTGATTTTTTTCTTCAATTCTTCGATTTCCTTTTTTAATGTTTGAATTTCGTCGCGCATTTGCGGTAAAGTGCGATATACTGCAATATTTCGTTGATTTTTTGCATAGTCAACAGCCGGCGAGCCTGCAATTGTTGCATTGACAACAGTGTTTTTAGCCACTCCCGACTGCGCTCCTATCTGCGTGCCATCGGCAATGCTTATATGACCTACAATTCCGACCTGTCCGCCAACAACACACTGTTTTCCTATTTTTGCCGAACCTGCAATTCCTGCCTGTGCTGCAATTACCGTATTTTCGCCTATTTCAACATTATGTGCAATTTGTACGAGATTATCAATTTTTGTTCCACAGCGAATTACAGTTGTTTCCATAGTTGCGCGGTCGATAGAAACATTTGAACCTATCTCAACATTATCTTCAATAACAACTATTCCTGTTTGGGCAATTTTTTTATACGAACCATCACTTTGCGGAGCAAAGCCAAAACCGTCGGAACCAATTACCGCACCTGAATGAATGATGCAGTTTGCTCCGATTTTACATCCTGTATAAATTTTCACGCCTGAATATAAAATTGTATTATCGCCTATGCATACATTTTCGCCTATGTAAACCTGCGGATATATTTTCACATTATTTCCTGTTTTTGCGCCTTTTGCAATATACGAAAATGCTCCTACATAAACATTTTTACCGAGTTTTGCACGCCACGAAATTTTACTTCGCCACGAACGACCGCTTTTGTTTTGCATTTTCATCGTATTCAACAGGTCGAGCATGGTCGCCACAGCCTGATAAGCATTATCAACTCGGATAAGCGTTGCCGTAACAGGTTGTTTAAGTTCAAAACTTTTGTTTATTAAAACTATGCTTGCCTGAGTTGTATAAAGATATTTTTCGTATTTCGGGTTTGCCAAAAAACATAATGTTCCAGGTTTTCCCTGTTCTATACGGGCGGCTGCCGATACTTCCACATCGGGATTTCCCTCAACTGTTCCGCCTAAATGATTGGCAATTGTTTGTGCTGATAATATCATGAAATTAAATTTTATTTTACAAAAGTAATAAAAATCGTATAAATATTAATCCTTCGTTTCTTTGCAAGTATATAAATCATTAATCAACAATAAATTGTAAACAAAAATTAATAAATAAAAAATGTAACATTTGCAAATAATACTGTTTTATAAAGCGATATTTATTTAATAATCGGCAGCGATTTTGAAAATATTTTATTAAAAAAAAGAAAATATATTTGTGATTTTGAAAAAAGTTGTATCTTTGCACTTCCAAAATTTTAGGGTTTCTAACTTTTTAGAACATGCAAGCCTCTTTAGCTCAGCTGGCCAGAGCACGTGATTTGTAATCTCGGGGTCGTTGGTTCGAATCCGACAAGAGGCTCAAAATTAAGAATTGAAGACAAAATTTATTTTGAAAAGCAATTATCAATTTTCGAGGGAGAATACCAGAGTGGCCAAATGGGGCAGACTGTAAATCTGCTGGCGTACGCCTTCGGTGGTTCGAATCCATCTTCTCCCACTTTCATGCGGAAGTAGCTCAGTTGGTAGAGCATTAGCCTTCCAAGCTAAGGGTCGCGAGTTCGAACCTCGTCTTCCGCTCAAAATCAATGAGTTCCGAGTCTTAAACAGGGATTATCGGGGTTTATTGTTGTGTATTCAAAGTCGCTGTCTTTGTTAAGAAAATGTAACGTAAGAACGTGACATGCATGCCAGCGTAGCTCAGAGGTAGAGCACTTCCTTGGTAAGGAAGGGGTCGCGAGTTCAATTCTCGCCGCCGGCTCTAACTCAAAAGCAAATAAAGTTTTTTGCAAAATGAAAACAGTAAACAGAAATTTTGAAGATAAAATTGTATTAATATATTTTTAACGTTAAAAAAATAAAAAATTATGGCAAAAGAAAAATTCGACAGATCGAAACCGCACGTTAATGTAGGAACGATAGGTCACGTTGACCACGGTAAGACAACGCTTACCGCAGCTATTACGATGGTATTGGCAAAAAAAGGTCTTTCACAAATTATGACATTCGACCAGATTGACAATGCTCCTGAAGAAAAAGAACGTGGTATTACAATCAATACGGCACACGTTGAATATCAAACTGCTTTGCGACACTATGCTCACGTTGACTGTCCCGGACACGCCGATTATGTGAAAAACATGGTAACAGGCGCTGCTCAAATGGACGGAGCAATTCTGGTTGTTGCAGCAACAGATGGTCCAATGCCTCAAACAAACGAACACGTACTTTTGGCACGTCAGGTAAACGTTCCTAAAATTGTTGTGTTTTTGAACAAATGCGACATGGTAGACGACCCTGAAATGTTAGACCTTGTAGAAATGGAAGTTCGCGACTTGTTGAGCAAATACAACTATGACGGCGACAATGCTCCCGTTATTCGCGGATCTGCATTGGGCGGATTGAACGGCGATCCTCAGTGGGAAGAAAAAATTCTGGAACTTATGGATGCTGTTGACTCTTATATTCCGATTCCTGTTCGCGACAACGAAAAACCGTTCCTTCTGCCTGTTGAAGACGTATTCTCAATCACAGGACGTGGAACAGTTGCTACAGGTCGTATCGAAACAGGCATTATTAAAATAGGAGATGAAATGGAAATTATAGGACTTGGCGAAAAACCAAGGAAAACAATTTGTACAGGTGTAGAAATGTTCCGTAAAATCCTCGACTCCGGTGAGGCAGGCGATAACGTAGGTTTATTACTTCGCGGTATCGACAAAAAAGAAGTAAAACGCGGGCAAGTAATAGCAAAACCCGGTTCGATTACTCCTCATACTTTATTCGAAGCAGAAATTTACGTATTAAAGAAAGAAGAAGGCGGACGCCATACACCTTTCCACAACAAATATCGTCCGCAATTCTATTTGCGTACGCTTGACGTAACCGGCGAAGTACAACTTCCGGCAGGTGTAGAAATGGTAATGCCAGGCGATAACGTAACGATTAATGTTAAGTTGATTTACCCTGTTGCAATAAACCAGGGATTACGCTTTGCAATTCGCGAAGGCGGACGCACGGTTGGAGCAGGTCAAATCACCAAAATATTAGAATAAACATTCAAACATTCGACTATAAAAACAGTCGAAGTTTCAGGGGTGTAGTTCAAGGGCAGAATAGCGGTCTCCAAAACCGTTGATGGGAGTTCGAATCTCTCCACCCCTGCAAAATTGTTAAGAGTTACGACTTGATGATTTGTATTTAATAACAAGTAAACATTGGCGGCTTCCACACCAGAGTTTGCAAATAAAAATTATTAAAAATGATAAAAAAAATTAAGACATATCTGAAAAATGCCTATACCGAACTTGTGAAAAAAGTTGCATGGCCAACATGGAAAGAGTTGCAAAGCAGCGCATTATTAGTAATGCTTGCTTCACTTATTCTTGCAATCGTTATTTTTGCAATGGATATTACTCTTGAAAATGTCATGAAATTTATTTATAGCATGTAAAAAATTATAATTTTATAAACAAAGAAATTAAATATGAACGAACCTGTAAAAAAATGGTATGTTCTTAGAGCGGCAGGCGGAAAAGAAAGAAAAGCGAAAGAATATATAGAAAACGAAAAACGTTTGAAAGAATATGTTTCGCAAGTGCTTATTCCTACAGAAAAAATTTATCAGGTAAAAAACGGTAAAAAGATTCTGAAAGAACGAGTGTTCTACCCTGGATATGTTTTAGTTGAAGTTGTTCTTACCGGCGAAGTACAGCATATATTACGTAATATTCCAAACGTTTCGGGATTTCTTACGGAAAAAAAAGGAGGCAATCCTGTTCCGTTGCGCGAAAATGAAATTAACAGAATATTAGGAAAAGTAGATGAAATGGCTTTGGACGGCGAAGAAATAATCATACCTTTTATAGCAGGAGAACCCGTTAAAGTGACAGATGGACCTTTCAACGGATTTTCAGGCACTGTAGAAGAAGTAAATGAAGAAACGAAAAAACTTGTAGTGATGGTAAAAATCTTCGGACGACAAACGCCACTGCAATTAGACTTCGTACAAGTACAAAAAGAATAAATTAAAAGTATTTTGAAATGGCAAAAGAAATTGCTGGACTAATAAAATTACAAATTAAAGGAGGAGCGGCAAATCCGTCGCCTCCGGTGGGTCCTGCGTTAGGTTCTAAAGGCGTAAACATCATGGAGTTTTGCAAACAGTTTAATGCAAGAACTCAGGATAAGGCAGGTAAAATATTACCTGTAATTATCACCGTTTATACCGATAAATCATTTGATTTCGTTGTAAAACAGCCACCGGTTGCCGTACAATTGAAAGAAGCCGCAAAATTACAGTCGGGTTCGGCAGAGCCTAATCGTAATAAAGTAGCGAAAATCACATGGGATCAAGTGAGAGCAATAGCAGAAAGTAAGATGCCTGATTTAAATTCATTCACCGTTGCATCGGCAATGAGAATGATAGCAGGAACAGCAAGAAGTATGGGTATTACCGTAACAGGAGATATCCCTGCCGAGTTAAACTAAAAATTTCATGAGGAAATGAGTAAGCTTACAAAAAATCAAAAAGCAGCCGATGCCAGGATAGAAGCAGGAAAAACCTACAAGTTGATTGAAGCCGCAAAACTGTTGAAAGAAATATCTTATACAAAGTTTGATGCATCAATAGATTTGGATGTTCGTCTTGGCGTTGACCCTCGAAAAGCAAATCAGATGGTCAGAGGCGTTGTAACACTCCCGCATGGTACGGGAAAAATGGTAAGAGTGCTTGCCCTTGTTACTCCGGACAAAGAAACAGAAGCAAAAGAAGCAGGCGCCGAATACGTTGGTCTTGACGAATATATCGACAAGATTAAAGGAGGCTGGACAGATATTGACGTCATTATCTGTACGCCAAGCGTAATGGCAAAAGTTGGCGCTCTCGGACGCATTCTTGGACCTCGAGGATTAATGCCTAATCCCAAAACCGGAACAGTAACAATGGACGTAGGCAAGGCAATTAAAGAAGTTAAAGCAGGTAAAATTGATTTTAAGGTTGATAAATTCGGTATCGTTCATGCATCGGTAGCAAAAGTATCTTTCAGCCCTGAGGCTATAGCAGAAAATGCAAAAGAACTTTTAGAAACCATAGTAAAATTGAAACCGCAAGCCACAAAAGGCACTTACGTAAAAAGTGTGCACATCTCATCAACAATGAGCCGTGGTTTGTCTATCGACCTCAAAACAATGAATGACGCAAATTAAACTGTTGATATCATGAGAAAAGAAGGAAAAAACGCGTTAATTAATGGATTAGTTGCTGAATTAAATAAAGCTCCTAACTTCTATGTAGCAGATATTTCAGGTTTGAACGCAGAAAACACATCAAAATTACGCAGACTGTGTTTTGAAAAAAACATCAAACTCATAGTAGTAAAAAATACTCTGCTTAAAAAAGCTTTAGAGCAAAAAGATTTTCCCGAATCAGACTTGTATTCAATACTGCAAGGACCAACATCAATAATGATAACCGATACGCCAAACACACCTGCCAAATTAATTGAAGAATTTGGCAAAAAGTATGGCAAACCGGTATTGAAAGGCGCTTACGTACAAGAATGTCTGTTTATAGGCGAAAATAATCTTGATGCACTGATACACATCAAATCTCGTGAAGAACTTATTGGCGAGATTGTTGGAATGTTGCAATCACCGGCAAGAAATGTCATTTCGGCATTACAGTCAGCTGGCGGTAAATTGGCAGGCATAGTTAAAACATTGTCTGAAAAATCAGAATAAAACATAAAAGAAATTATTAATAATTATAAAAAAAAATAAAATGGCAGATATTAAAAAATTTGCAGAAGAGTTAGTCAATCTATCTGTTAAAGAAGTTCAAGAACTTGCAAACATTTTGAAAGAAGAATACGGTATAGAACCGGCAGCAGCAGCCGTTGCGGTTGCAGCACCTGCAGCAGGAGATGCTGCTCCCGTTGCAGAACAAACCGAATTTGACGTAATCTTAAAATCAGCAGGACAGGCAAAACTTCAAATAGTGAAACTTGTAAAAGATATCACAGGTCTTGGTTTAAAAGAAGCCAAAGAATTAGTTGATGCAGCACCAAAAGCAATTAAAGAAAAAATTGCCAAAGGCGATGCAGAACAAATTAAAGGTCAAATAGAAGAAGCAGGCGGAGAAGTTGAAATTAAATAAACTTAACTTCCGCCTGCCGGGCTTTTATTTTAGGTTTAGAACCTTATAAAAGGGTTCTAAGCCTTTTTGTCATTAAAAAGTTTTGAAAAAATTTCACAAAAATGCTTCAGAATAAAACAAACAGAATAAATTTCGCATCGTCGAAAATTCAATTTCCATACCCTGATTTTTTGGAAATCCAGTTAAAATCTTTTAAAGATTTTTTTCAACTTGAAACAACAGCCGAAAACAGGAGAAACGAAGGACTTTTTAAAGTCTTTCAAGATAATTTTCCAATAACCGATACTCGGAATAATTTCGTTTTAGAGTTTATCGACTATTTTATCGACCCTCCGCGCTATACGATTGAAGAATGTCTCGACAGAGGTTTAACTTACAGCGTTCCGTTGAAAGCCAAACTTAAACTGTACTGTACGGATACCGAGCACGAAGATTTCGATACAGTAATACAGGACGTATATCTCGGAATGATTCCATACATGACATCGCAAGGAACATTTGTGATAAACGGAGCCGAACGCGTTGTTGTATCTCAATTGCATCGTTCGCCGGGAATGTTTTTCGGACAAAGCATCCATGCAAACGGCACAAAATTATATTCGGCAAGAATCATCCCGTTCAAAGGTTCGTGGATTGAATTTGCTACCGATATTAACAATGTGATGTATGCATATATCGACAGAAAAAAGAAACTGCCGGTAACAACACTTCTGCGTGCCATAGGCTTTGAGTCGGATAAGGATATTCTTGAAATATTCGACCTTGCTGATGAGATAGAAATAACAACTGCAAACATGGAACAGGTTGCAGGTCGCCGTCTGGTTGCTCGCGTACTTAAATCATGGGTAGAAGATTTCGTAGATGAAGATACGGGAGAAGTCGTATCCATTGAACGTAACGAAGTAATTATTGACCGCGAAACAATAATAGAACCAAAACATTTACAAGCTATTATCGAATCGGGAGCAAAATCAATACTTGTACATAAAGAAACTGTAAATTCGGGCGATTATGCAATAATACATAATACATTACAGAAAGACCCGTGCAATTCGGAAAAAGATGCGGTAACTTATGTATATCGTCAGTTACGCAGTTCCGAACCACCTGACGAAGCTACAGCTCGAGATGTAATCGACAAACTGTTCTTCTCCGACAAACGTTACGATTTAGGTGATGTAGGCCGTTTTCGCATAAACAGAAAATTAAATCTGAACATCTCGCCCGAAACCAGAGTTCTTACCCGTGAAGACATCATTGCAATTATAAAATATCTTATACAGCTTATAAATTCTAAAGCAGATGTTGATGATATCGATCATTTAAGCAACAGAAGAGTACGCACAGTAGGAGAACAACTTGCAAATCAATTTGGTATAGGTCTGGCCCGTATGGCTCGAACAATCAGAGAGCGAATGAATGTACGCGATAATGAAGTGTTTACGCCCATAGATCTGATAAATGCAAAAACACTTTCATCGGTTATAAATTCGTTTTTCGGAACAAACCAGCTTTCACAATTTATGGATCAAACAAATCCGCTGGCAGAAATGACTCACAAACGCCGTTTGTCGGCTCTTGGACCCGGCGGACTTTCACGTGAACGCGCAGGATTTGAAGTACGCGACGTACACTATACGCACTACGGTCGTTTGTGTCCTATCGAAACGCCCGAAGGTCCGAATATCGGATTAATATCATCGCTTTGTGTTTACGCAAAGATAAATAATCTCGGATTTATTGAAACTCCGTATCGCGATGTGAACGAAGGCAGAGTAGATTTGGACAATTCAAACGTAAAATATTACAGCGCCGAAGACGAAGAATCAAAAACAATTGCACAAGCCAATGCAAAGTTAAATAAAGATGGCTTTTTTGCCGAAAATCGCGTAAAATCGCGTGTTGAAGCAGATTTTCCATTGGCTGATCACAGTAAAATAGATTTGATGGACGTTGCTCCAAACCAAATAGCATCGATAGCAGCATCGTTAATTCCATTTCTTGAACACGACGATGCCAACCGCGCTCTTATGGGTTCAAACATGATGCGTCAGGCAGTTCCATTAATTGCTCCCGAAGCCCCGATTGTAGGAACGGGACTGGAAAGCCAGATTGTGGTTGATGGACGTACGCAAATCACAGCCGCCGATAACGGCGAAATAGTATATGTTGATGCAAACGAAATACATATAAAATACGATGCAACAGAAACAGAACGTTTTATAAGTTTCGACAAGGAAATAACGATTTGTAAAATTCCTATTTATCGAAAAACAAACCAAAGCATGTGTATCAATCTTCGACCGATAGTTCGCAGAGGACAGCGAGTGAAAAAAGATGATATTCTCACCGAAGGTTATTGCACACAAGGCGGAGAACTCGCACTGGGATGCAACCTGAAAGTTGCTTTCATGCCCTGGCAGGGTTACAACTTTGAAGATGCCGTTGTACTGTCGGAACGAATGGTAAGAGATGACATGTACACATCAATACATATCGATGAATATATTATGGAAGTGCGCGAAACAAAACGCGGACTCGAAGAACTTACATCCGACATTCCGAATGTAAGCGATGATGCAACGAAAGATTTGGACGAACACGGAATCATACGCATTGGCGCAAATGTAGAGCCGGGAGATATTCTTATAGGTAAAATTACTCCAAAAGGAGAATCAGACCCGTCGCCCGAAGAAAAACTTTTACGCGCAATATTCGGCGATACGGCAGGAGATGTGAAAGATGCATCGCTCAAAGCAACGCCATCATTACGCGGAACAGTTGTCAACAAAATGCTGTTTTCACGCGTTATAAAAGACAACAAAAAGTCGTCAAAACAAAACGAAAAACAGTTGCTTTTGCAGGTAGATACTGATTTTGAAAAACGTACAGCCAAATTAAAAGAAATACTTGTCGAAAAACTTACCGAAATTCTCGATGGCAAAACATCTCAAATGATTGTAGATTATTACGGAGTCGAAATAATTACAAAAGGAACTAAATTTACATCTAAAATTCTCGAAGATGTTGATTATATTTTGATTAATCCAAATAAATGGACAACCGACAAAGAAAAAAATACAATCATTAAAAAAGTAATCAACAATTACTTAATAAAATATAAAGAACTGGATGCCGAAAGCAAACGTAAGAAATATAACATTACAATTGGCGACGAACTTCCTGTTGGAATAGTGCAGCTGGCAAAAGTTTATATTGCCAAAAAACGCAAAATACGCGTAGGTGATAAAATGGCAGGACGACACGGAAACAAAGGCATTGTAGCCCGTATTGTTCGCGATGCCGATATGCCTTTCCTTGAAGATGGCAGTATTGTTGATGTAGTGCTTAATCCACTCGGAGTGCCTTCACGTATGAATTTGGGACAAATTTACGAAACCGTTCTCGGCTGGGCAGGCAAAGAATTGAATCTTAAATTTGCAACTCCTATTTTTGACGGTGCAACACTCGACGATATTTGTAAATATACCGACAAAGCCAAACTTCCACGTTATGGAAAAACTTATTTGCGCGATGGAGGAACCGGCGAGCCGTTCGACCAGCCTGCTACGGTAGGAGTTATATATTACATAAAACTCGGACACATGGTCGACGACAAAATGCACGCACGCTCAATAGGTCCATATTCGCTTATAACGCAACAACCGCTTGGAGGTAAAGCTCAATTCGGAGGACAGCGTTTTGGAGAAATGGAAGTCTGGGCGCTTGAAGCATTCGGAGCATCAAATATTTTACAGGAAATATTAACGATAAAATCAGACGACGTTATAGGCAGAGCAAAAGCCTATGAAGCAATTGTGCGCGGAGACCCAATGCCTGTACCCGGAATACCGGAATCGTTAAATGTGCTGTTGCACGAATTGAGAGGTTTAGCTTTGAGCGTTAAACTTGAATAGTGAAAATTATCTCATTGTACATATTATAAACTACATACTGTCTTAAAATTATTTATAAAGTAGAAATTCTTATTAATAAAACAGAATACAATGGCTTTAAAAAAAGAAAATAAAGTTAAAAGTAACTTTAATAAAATTAAAATCGGTTTGGCATCGCCCGAAGAAATACTGGAACATTCGAGCGGTGAAGTTTTTAAGCCTGAAACAATAAATTACAGAACATATAAACCCGAACGCGATGGTTTGTTTTGCGAACGCATTTTCGGACCTGTAAAAGATTACGAATGTCATTGCGGAAAATACAAACGCATACGATACAAAGGTATAGTTTGCGACCGCTGCGGCGTTGAAGTTACCGAAAAAAAAGTACGACGCGAAAGAGTAGGACACATCTCGTTGATAGTGCCGGTAGCTCATATCTGGTATTTCCGTTCAAATCCAAATAAAATAGGTTATTTGCTCGGCATTCCCGCAAAAAAACTGGAAGCAATTATTTACTACGAAAAATACATAGTTATTAATCCCGGTATAAAAAAGGCAGATGGAGTCAATAAATATGATTTGCTTACAGGAGATGAATATGATGATTTGATAGCAACATTGCCAAAAGACAATCAATCGCTTGATGACGAAGATCCGAATAAATTTGTAGCAGGAATGGGCGCTGAAGTTATCTATAAATTTCTTGCCGAACTCAACTTGGATGAACTTTCATATTCGTTGCGCTACAAGGCAAATACCGAAACATCGCAGCAGCGGAAAGCAGATGCACTTAAACGTCTGAACGTGGTTGAAGCATTCCGCGAAGCCAAAGATATTAACAAACCCGAATGGATGGTTATGAAAGTGCTTCCGGTTATTCCACCCGAATTGCGACCTTTAGTGCCACTTGACGGCGGACGTTTTGCAACATCCGATTTAAACGATTTGTATAGACGCGTAATTATCCGCAACAATCGGCTTAAACGGCTTATTGAAATAAAAGCGCCCGACGTGATTCTTCGAAACGAAAAACGCATGTTGCAGGAAGCCGTTGATTCGCTGTTCGACAATTCGCGCAAATCAAATGCCGTAAAAACAGAATCAAATCGAGCCTTAAAATCTCTTTCCGATTCCCTGAAAGGCAAACAGGGACGTTTCCGCCAAAACCTGTTAGGTAAACGCGTAGACTATTCGGCTCGCTCGGTAATAGTTGTCGGTCCGGAACTGAAAATGCACGAATGTGGCTTGCCAAAAGATATGGCTTCCGAATTGTATAAACCGTTCGTTATTCGCAAACTTATAGAACGCGGAATAGTAAAAACCGTGAAATCGGCAAAGAAAATAGTTGACCGAAAAGATCCTGTAGTATATGATATTTTGGAAAATGTGATGAAAGGACATCCTGTTTTACTGAATCGCGCTCCAACATTACACCGCTTGGGAATTCAGGCATTTCAGCCAAAATTGATTGAAGGAAAAGCTATCCAGTTGCATCCTCTTGCATGTACGGCTTTTAACGCCGACTTTGATGGCGACCAAATGGCAGTTCATTTGCCTCTCGGTAATGCAGCAATTCTTGAAGCACAGTTACTGATGCTTGGCTCGCACAATATTCTTAATCCTGCCAACGGCGCGCCAATCACAGTGCCATCACAGGATATGGTGCTTGGTTTGTATTATATCACAAAACCAAGAAAAGATGCACAGGGCGAAGGATTTGTATTTTACGGAACAGAAGAAGCAATTATCGCTTATAACGAAAAACGAACAGATTTGCACGCAATAGTTAAAGTCCGTATCAACACAAAATCTGATGACGAAACCGAAAAAACCGAAATAATCGAAACAACCATAGGTCGTATAATTTTCAATCAGATTGTACCGGAAGAAGTAGGCTATATCAACGAATTGCTTACAAAAAAATCATTACGCGACATTATAGGTAAAGTATTGAAAAAAACAGGAATTGCACGTACATCCGAATTTCTTGATGATATTAAGAATTTGGGTTATCAAATGGCATTTAAAGGAGGTCTGTCGTTCAATCTCGGAGATGTTATAGTTCCCGAAGAAAAAGCCAGATTAGTAGAAGAAGGCTATGTTCAGGTTGAAGAAGTAATGAACAACTATAACATGGGATTCATTACCAATAACGAACGCTATAACCAGATAATAGACATTTGGACACATACAAATTCACGTATCACAAAAATATTGTTAAACCAGCTTGCTTCCGACAAACAGGGTTTCAATCCCGTATATATGATGCTCGATTCGGGCGCTCGCGGTTCAAAAGAACAGATTCGTCAGCTTGGCGGTATGCGCGGATTGATGGCAAAACCTCAAAAATCAGGCGCCGAAGGCGGACAAATCATCGAAAACCCTATTCTTGCAAATTTTAAAGAAGGACTTTCGGTACTCGAATATTTTATTTCAACTCACGGTGCACGCAAAGGTTTAGCCGATACGGCTCTTAAAACTGCCGATGCAGGTTATCTTACACGGCGTTTGGTTGATGTTTCACAAGATGTTATAATCAATGAAGACGATTGCGGCACATTGCGCGGACTTACTGTTACGGCAATTAAAAACAATGATGAAATAGTAGAATCATTATACGAAAAAATACTTGGACGCACATCCGTGCATGATATTTTTCATCCGCTTACAGGCGCACTGATTATTGCAGCAGGCGATGAATTTACCGAAGAAATAGCAGCCGAAATAGATTCATCTCCAATCGAGCAGGTTGAAATTCGTTCGGTACTTACTTGCGAATCGCGCAAAGGCGTTTGCGCAAAATGTTACGGACGCAATCTTGCAACAGGACGTATGGTACAGCGCGGCGAAGCTGTCGGAGTTATTGCAGCACAATCAATCGGCGAACCCGGCACACAGCTGACTCTTCGTACATTCCACGTCGGCGGTGTTGCAGGAGGAGCAGCCACCGACAATAAAATAATTGCACGTTACGGAGGTCGCCTCGAAATTGACGAACTTCGTACAGTTACAAAAGTCAATGACAATGACGAAAGCGTAGATATGGTTATAGGTCGTTTGGCAGAATTGAGAATTGTCGACGTAAATACAGGAATTACGCTGTATACACACAATGTTCCCTACGGAGCAAGCCTGTATTTCAAAAACGGAACAATAATAAATAAAGGCGATATAATCTGCGATTACGACCCTTATAACGCTGTAATTATTTCGGAATACGCAGGAAAAATCGGCTTTGATGGTCTTATTGATGGCAGAACATATCGCGAAGAATCTGACGAACAGACAGGTTTCAGAGAAAAAGTTATTATCGAATCACGCGAAAAAAATCTTAATCCCGTAGTTCAAATATTTGATTCAAAAAATATTGAAATAAAACAATACAACTTGCCCGTAGGCGCACATATTGTTGTTGAAGAAGAACAAAAAGTTAAAGCAGGCGATATTTTGGTGAAAATACCTCGAGCGCTGGGCAAAGCAGGCGATATTACAGGAGGACTTCCGCGCGTTACGGAATTGTTCGAAGCACGAAATCCATCCAATCCTGCCGTTGTATCCGAAATAGATGGCGAAGTTTCATTAGGAAAAATAAAACGCGGTAATCGCGAAATTATTGTAACATCAAAAACAGGCGAAGAAAAAAAATATCTCGTTCCGCTGTCGCGACAAATTCTTGTACAGGAAAACGATTATGTCAGAGCAGGAACGCCTCTTTCAGACGGAGCAATAACACCGCTGGATATATTGTTAATTCAAGGTCCGACAAAAGTACAGGAATATATTGTAAACGAAGTACAGGAAGTTTATCGATTGCAGGGAGTAAAAATCAATGACAAGCATTTTGAAGTTATTGTTCGACAAATGATGCGTAAAGTAGAAATAATAGATCCGGGAGATACAAAATTCCTACCCGAACAGATTGTAGATAAGTGGGAATTTATGCAGGAAAACGATTGGATTTATGATAAAAAAGTTGTTGAAGACAGTGGCGATTCTACCGAACTTAAACAGGGTCAAATTGTAACGGCACGTCGTCTGCGCGACGAAAACTCAATGCTCAAACGTAAAGACAAAAAGCAGGTTATCGTAAGAGATGCAATGCCGGCTACATCAAGTCAGGTTTTGCAGGGAATTACACGCGCAGCGCTGCAAACAACAAGTTATATTTCAGCAGCATCGTTCCAGGAAACAACAAAAGTACTGAACGAAGCAGCTATACGCGGTAAGGTAGATACTCTTGAAGGATTGAAAGAAAATGTTATTTGCGGACATCAACTTCCGGCCGGCACAGGTCTGAGACGCTTTGACAATCTTGTTGTAGCATCGATGGATGATTATCAAAGAATGCTGTCAGGAAAACTCACAATTGATGAAAAAATTGCAAAATAACAGGATAATGTTATAAATATTCAATTAAGTAAGATGTAAAATAATCTCCGATAATTGCTTGCAACTATCGGAGATTATTATTATTTTACATTCGCTCTTTACTGGTAAGATTTATGAGCGTCAATATAATGCTTGTAAATATTGCAAAAAACTGATAACAAAAATATTGCTTTTCATCGTGATTCTTGATGAAACTATTGATAATAAACAATAAATCATTTTTATAGACATTAATACGCATATTCATTAAAAATCATACTGTCCGATAAAAAATAAGAAAGCGGACAATTTTATCATACTTAACCGCTATCAAAATGTACTTTGTATAAACTGATTATCAATAAAATATCTTTACATTTCAGGTTGTTTTGATACCGTTTTGATATTAATATTTGCATTTTTTCGACAAAGGTAATAAAAATCTCTTACACTCATCATTTAATTTATACTGTGTGCCAGCGGGCTAGTATTACTTTTTGTATTGCTTCACTGCGTCAGTAATGAGCGAATAGTCATTAAAAATCTCCGTAAAATCAAATCAGCGAGCGGTTTACTTCATCAATATAATTCAGAACATCATCTCTGCCTGCCTTTGTTTCGGACGAAGTATAAAATATTAACGGCAGTTCTTCCCATGATTCCAGCAACAGTTTTTTATGCGCTTCTATATTCACGGTTAATTTTCCGGCACCGGTTTTATCGGTTTTTGTAAAAATTATTGCAAAAGGAACGCCATTTTTTCCAAGCAGATTTATAAATTCCGTATCTGCCTTTTGAGGTTCAAGTCGGCTGTCAATTAGCACAAACAGCAACGTCATTTCTTCTCTGCGTTCAATATAATCAATTATGATTTTAGAAAAACTGCTCCTCTCGGTTTTCGATGCTTTTGCATATCCGTATCCGGGTAAGTCTACAAGATACCAAGAATTATTTATAAGAAAGTGATTGATTAGACGTGTTTTACCGGGAGTAGATGAAATTTTTGCCAATTTTTTTTTGTTTGCAAGCATGTTTATTAGCGAAGATTTTCCTACATTTGAACGTCCAATGAAAGCATATTCCGGCAATTTATGTTGCGGACATTGTTCTGTTTTGTTGCTGCTGCATATAAAATCGGCTTGTTTTATTATCATTTGGGCACAAATTTTTGACAAAAATATTAATTAAAAAATGAAAAAATGAAAAAAATGAAAAAATATTGGTTTATTATTGCAATTTTGACTTGTATATCAGTCGCTTGCAGTTCACAAAAAAAATCAGGTTCAAATTTGGATGTTAATAAGAATCCGCAAACAAATACAAAGAACGAAAGTGTTGGCAATCAGAAAGATTTGAGTTTTGAAAACACTAAATGGATTTTAAAAAGTATTGACGGCGAGGAAATTGAAACGCTTCCCAATCCTGCTTATATCATGTTTGGCGATGATGAAAGAGTTTCGGGATTTTCAGGCTGTAACGGTTTTGGCGGTTCGTATTATCTGTCGGGTGATATTCTCAAATTGGGCAACCTGATTAGCACTCAAAAAGGATGTTTATACAAAAATCCCGAACAATTGTTTAATAATGTTCTTTCGCGTGTTGATGCCTGCGTGGTTATCGGCAATAAACTTATTTTCACTCAAATGGGCAAAGAAATTGCTACTTTTGAAGGCATGGAAGAATAAAAACGTAAAATAACAGTTACATAAAATTTACAAACAATGAAAAAAATATTACTGCTGTGTGTAATTGCCGTAATTACAATTACATCCTGTTCAACGCCTGCAGAAAATGGCGCAAAGCACGACAAATCTTTTCCAAATATCAACGTTGCTATTGTCAATCCTACTGTTGCAAATATAAAAACGTTCAGATATCTGGTCGATAATAAGATACTTCCCAATATCGACAGTTTTGGAATAATCGGCGTTTATCATGTGAAGCAAAATTATGATTTTGAACGCAGTCAAAAGTATATAGACGAAAATAATTTGACTGTGAAACTGGTAAAATGTGAAAATGAATTATCGATAAAAAACATATACGCACAAAACGATTGCAGCAATTTGTTTGAAGAAATATTTGAACAGACAAAAGGTGTTTTCTTCTTTGGCGGTCCTGATATTCCGGCAGAATGTTTCAACGAAAAAACACATTTAATGTCGGGAATAACCGATCCGTACCGTCATTTTTTTGAACTGTCGTTTCTGTTTCATTTGCTTGGCGGAAATCAAAACGAAAATCATACAGCACTGCTTGAAAGCAATCCCGATTATGCGGTTATAGGTTTTTGTCTTGGCATGCAAACGATGAATTGTGCTACAGGCGGCACAATGATTCAGGATATTCCGATGGAAGTCTATAATATTTCAACAGTTGAAGATGTTTTGAATATGCCTGATGCGCAGCATAAAAATTATAATTCATATTTTGATTATGATGATAAGCTTACAGGTTATAACTTTCATAGAATAAAGCCGAAAGGAGATAACGCTATTTCAAAAATAATCGATAACAGCGAACCTTACGTTTTGAGTTCGCATCATCAGGCTGTGAAGGAAACAGGCAAAAATCTTGATATTGCAGCAGTTTCATCCGATGGGAAAATTATTGAAGCACTCGTTCATCAAAAATACAAACATGTGGTCGGAACTCAGTTTCATCCCGAATATACAGGTTTATATGACAGAGATGCCGTAATAAAATTAAAAAATGATGACGATGAAAATCAGAACTTTCTATCGCTTTATGCAGGCGAAAAAGGCGAAAATTTCCATCGTGAATACTGGAAAATGATAGGCGAATGGTTAAATTATCTGAAAAAACAGACATCTTTTGCATCATTTTGAGTAAAAAAATCATCTTAATATAAATGTTTAATGCAAATTTATTTTTGCTTGCAACAATATGACTGACGAACAACACTTGGTAGAAGGCTGTATAAATAAGAATATCAACGCTCAGCGCGAACTGTATGAACGTTATGCAGCGAAAATGCTAAGTTTATGTATAAGATATATGTGTAATGAAGATGAAGCCAGAGATGTTATGCACGATGGATTTGTAAGTTTGTTTGATAAAATAAAAAAATTCGACCAAAAAGGTTCACTCGAGGGCTGGATACGTAAGGTCTTTATAAATATGTGCCTTGAAAAATTAAGAAAATCGGATAAAATGAAATATCAAAGTATTTACAGCGATAACGATGATTTTCAAATCATTGATAATTCTATGTCAGATGCTTATAACGAATTGGGAGCAAAAGAACTTATGTGTTTCATAGGTGAATTGCCCGCATCGTTTCGCAGTGTTTTTAATCTGCATGCAATAGAAGGTTATTCACATGACGAAATTGCAAAAATACTTGGAATTGCACAGACAACCGTAAGATCCAACTATTCGAGAGCAAGGATTTTATTACAGAAAAAAATAAGATTAATGTATAAATAAGTATGATAAATTATGAATACAGACAAGTTGAAAGATTTATTTCATGAAAAATTGTACAACCACGAAACCGAAGTACAACAATCAGACTGGGAAATTATAAGCGAGCGCATCAGGAAAAAACAGCGCCGCAAAATCATTCCGCTGTTTTATATTTACGGTACAACAGGAGTTGCCGCTGCTCTGCTGATTATCATGTTTCTGATAAAACCTGACAGTGAAAACGTCAACAACAGCATTACAGGTAAAACAAATACACAATTACAACCCGAAAAAACCGCCGAAACACAGACAGTCGACAGTCAAAATAAAAATATTGAAAAAAATAACAGCGCTGAAAATACAAGCCAAAATAAAATTACCGACATAATTGCAAATACAAATAAACCTGATGAAACAGCAGATATTCAATATAATGAATACAATGACGAAATAAAACCAAACAGGGAAACAAACGAAGATATAAATATAAACACTGCTGATAAAATCGAAAAAATAAATAACAGTCTGTTTGCCATTAACGGCAGAATTGAAAAAATTGAAGAAATATATTCCGAAAATCTTATAGCACAAAAAACAGCAACATCGTATTCGGCTGAAAAACAGGAGACAGAATCAGCCGACAGTCAGGAAACCCTGCAAAAAAACACTGACGATGAATGGTGGAATCAATCTGAAACTGAAACAGCAAAAGAAAACCGCAAAAACAAATGGACGGTTGCATTAGTATCGGGAAACAATACGGGAGCAGGCTCAACAGTAAGCGATTTCACAAAAGTCGAATCAAAATATAACGCAATACAGTCTGATTATAACGTATTACCGCCTCTTATGGCAGCAATGCCCGAAAGTTTGAAAGAAGAATCCAAAATCAATTTCAGACACAAATATCCTTTAAATTTAGGCATACGTATCAAAAAAAGTTTGGGCAAGCGCATAATTGTAAAAACGGGACTGTCATATTCATATTTTCTGTCGGAATTTAATGATTCGGAAAGAAAAATTCAACAGCAGATTCATTATGTCGGCATACCTGTTGGCGCTGAATTTTTATTATGGGAAAAAAATAATTTCAATATTTACCTGTCGGGCGAATTTGCCTTTGAAAAAGGAATATTACACGTTTTCAGAGAATCCATTTATGATATTTATAAACCGCACAACGGCAGCGTGAGAGGTTTACAGTTTTCGACAAATGCGGGTTTGGGTATTTCGTACAATTTTATAAAAAATATTGGTATTTATGTTGAACCCAATGCCGTTTACTATATAAAAGACAATCGTCAGCCTCAAAGTTTCAGAACTGAAAAAACATTTAATTTCGGATTGAACGTCGGTTTCAAATATGATTTTTAATTAGTCGCTCCTTAAAATAAAAAAAATCAGCAATAATACGATGAAACCTTTGCAAGGCGAAATTATTGATAAAATGTTAATATTTAGTTGATTATAATTTGTTTATGTGGAATATTTCGTGTATCTTTGTATCATGTGCAATAAAAAAAGAAAACAAATGGGCTTTAGTGACACTTATGTGGAAAAACGTGTTCGTAAGAATGTGTTTTTCAAGCACATCAATATACTTATTGACTGGTCGGCGCTGGAAAAAGAAATTGATA
>JAIRKV010000126.1 GCA_031259935.1 Prevotellaceae bacterium
TTCGCTTTGTATTTTAGATAAATTATTCATATCAACCTAATTTAATTTGCAGTGTAAAGTTAGCATAAAATCTTCGATTACACATAAACGGGTAAAAATGTCCGGCGAAATTTATAGAATAAAGGTGCTAAAAAAATCAACAAGCGTCTTTTTCGGAATGTAATTCTTTGCTTCACCGATAACCCTGTTTTTTTACTTGCTCGTTGGTGCGTAGCCGAATTGCTGCTTGAAAACCCTCGAAAAATGCGACAGGTTTTTGAAGCCGACTTTAAAGCAGACGTCGGATACTTTTTTGCCTTCGTTGTAGATTCTCCCGCCGGTTGTTATTTATTTAAAAAATCACGATTCTGATTTGTCTTCGGCGAACCCCAAAATATAGCCGTTATTGTCTTTGAGATAAAATTCTTTTATCCCGTACCATGTCAGTTTCAGTTCGGAGATTTGAAGTTTTTTTACTTTTCAATTCCGTGTAAAACGCTTCGACTTGCCTTATCAGTCCTATAAAACAGTGATATTTTTTCGACCAAAAACGGAAAAAGAAAAGACTGAAGAAAAAAAAGAAAAAAGATATGCAAGTTGAAAAGCCATGTAGCGGCGGCTGTCAAGGTTTTTTCAAATAAATACTCTTTTTATTTTAGCACAGCGTTAATAAGCAATAAAAAGGAAGATTTTTTGAAAAACCCGCAGGGCTTGACCTTCACAGCCGGTAAGCGGAATGGCTAACTTTGCATATTTTTTTTCGGGCAAAAAGAACAAAAAAAACGAATATCAGCTTGATATTCGTTAAGTTAAAATAATAGAATGTAGTTGAATCACAATTTTTTAAGGAAATCGAAACAAAGTTTGTCTTTCTTTTCATTGAGAATATCGGCTTTCTTTTGTTGATATTCATATTTACGAAGATAATCTTTGTTTATCATTTTTTTGATTAACTCGTCTTTGCTTAATTCAAATAAAAACGGGTAATCTTCTTCGTTTTCCAAACATTCAGAAACTTCTTTCGGGACATTAAAATCATCTGTACTGATATTTATACCGTCTTTACGAATGTTTGTAACCTCAATGAATAAGTTATAATCACGCAAAAATGTTTCTACATTTTTCCCTGCAAACTTATCTTTATCGGAGTAACTGACTTCCCAATACCTTACTACTGGAGAAGAGAAAGGCGAAGTTGAAATACAATTATGTTTTTCATAATATTTGCTATCGCCATTGATTTTGGGTTTGTAACCGTAGTTGAAACGAATTTGTTCAATTTTTCCTTGAAGAGGAGTTAATTGAAAACCTAAATTGACCTCTTTTAATTCACCAATATAATCGTAATACTCTTTATCAATGCGAGCCAATTCGATTTTTACATACTTGTCCAAAGAACTATCCGCCAAATACTGTTTCCAATAATTCAATACAGAATCCGCCTTTGGTAAATATTTTCCGTATTCAGTTTCCCATTCTTTTTCCCATTTCTCGTGTAATGGTTTCCAATAGGTTGTGTCCTGTAAGTATTTAATATAACCAAACAAACGGCGATAAGTAACCTCGTTGTATGTCGCTTTTTTTATGTCGCTCATATCTTCAACCTCTTTTCTGATATGTTCGTAAAAATCGGCAAACAATGTGTCGCTTTTTATTGCTTTTGATAATTCATCTGTATTTAGTTTTTCAGAAACAGATTTATTTGAAAATTTATTGCAACTGCTAAATGCAAAAGCGACTAATAAAATCAAAAAGAACAGTTTTTTCATTGCAACCTCCTTTTATTTTTTGCGTTTAAAAACAAAATTTACGTCTGCCGTTCTCGTATTAGTCTTAATCCCTGTGTGATAATCTTCATTACCAAAATTAGGATATACCGTTTCGGTATTTTCATAGATACCGACTAATTCCCAACCATCTTTTCCAAATAAGTTTAACGATTCATCAGAAACGTCAAATTTATTCGGCAGTTGCGTACCTCTTGTTTCCTGCTCCTCGCCTTTTACGGAAACAATTTTGTACTCCCATTTTGAAGTACACGAAAAGGACAAAAGCCCTACTACTGTGATTAAAAGTAACTTTTTCATACGATTATTTTGTTTTTAGTTCATCAATTTTGTTCTTTGCTTCGGTAAATGCGGTATCTATGGTTTCGCCGTCAGCAACGAATAAGGTGTTATCCGAACCGTATTTTTCGAGACGAATATACCAAGTGGCTTTACCGTTTGACACATAATACCCGACTTGAAGACCATCTACCGTAGTAAATTTGTTCTCCATATAATCAGGGTTACTCGTAATATCAGCATCAACTTCCGCTTTCAAAGTTTTTACCGCTTTGATTACTTCGAGCAAATCTGAATACTCAATAGAAGCAGTCGAAGAGTTATATTTACTTTCTTTTTCAATCTGGTAAAAATACGTTTCGGCGTTTCCACTTTTGACTTTCCTAATACGTGTTTCCGCATTTGTGTATAATGCTTTCAAATTAGGAAGCTTGGAGTCAATAAATTTTGTTATGACACCTGTTTTAGAAGAGAAAACTTCCATTTTGGTTTTCACGTTTTCTGCTTCTTTCTTTACATCTTGCGCTTTCAACTGAAAAGACAGCAACAGCAAGACCGCACTTGTTAAGAAAATTATTTTCTTCATTTTATCATCCCTTATTTGTGTCGGGCGCAACTTCTAAATTTAACTTTTTTTATTTAATAAATTATTTTCCAATTTCCGGTAAATAAAAAAGCGGACTTAAATCCGCTTACGAGGTTCTCGACTACCTAATCTTACAAAGAAATAAGCCCGCATTCCTGCGAGCGTTATTTGCTTATTCCTGTAAGATGCTTTGTGAAAGTGTCGAGTTTTCGTAAGCAAGAATATAGCAAAACGCTATTTTATATGTTTTTATGTACCTATACTCAAAATTATAATTCCTTGCATAAAAATACAAACGCAAAGATAGATAAATTTTTTATATGAAAACAAAATTGTAATAATATTTTTTATCTACTTATCCTTATAACGATTTAAAATTTACAGCAACGGCTATCGTGTTGATCTTAAACATTAATTGTATTTGCAGGCAGCGAATATCAAATTTTGATTGATAAAATAGTATCTTCCCCTGTAAATTTTGTTGGAATTTTTATCCGTTTGTGTGTGATTCGTAAATTTCATGCTAACTTTGTATCTTAAAAAATTAATTATGGAAAATAAAATTACAGCATTATTCAAAATAAAATATCCTTTAATTCAAGGAGGAATGGTTTGGTGCAGCGGCTGGCGATTAGTGTCGGCGGTAAGCAATGCCGGCGGTTTGGGTTTGCTTGGCGCAGGCTCGATGTATCCTGATGTTTTGCGCGAACACATACACAAAACAAGGCAGGCAACCGACAAACCTTTTGGCGTAAACATTCCCTTACTCTATCCGGATATAGACGAATTGATGAAAATTATTGTTGACGAAGATGTAAAAATCGTTTTCACATCGGCAGGAAATCCTAAAACATGGACAAAATTTTTGAAAGATAAAGGCATAACGGTTGCTCATGTAGTATCAAGTTCGAAATTTGCAAAAAAATGCGAAAAAGCAGGAGTAGATGCCATTGTAGCCGAAGGTTTTGAAGCAGGAGGACATAACGGACGCGAAGAAACAACAACATTTACGCTTATTCCGCAAGTACGAAAAGCAACATCGTTGCCGCTTATTGCCGCAGGAGGAATTGCCACAGGAAATGCAATGCTTGCAGCGATGATTCTCGGAGCCGATGGCGTACAGACGGGAACGCGTTTTGCCATAAGTAAGGAAAGTTCAGCAAGCGATGAATTTAAAAATTTATGCTGCACCTTGAATGAAGGAGATACAATGCTTTGCCTGAAAAAAATATCGCCGACGCGAATGATAAAAAACAGTTTTTACAATCGTATTGAAGAAGCCGAAATGCGCGGCGCAGGCGCAGATGAATTAAAGGAAATTCTTGGTCGCGCACGTGCAAAAAAAGGAATATTTGAAGGCGATATAAACGAAGGTGAATTGGAAATCGGACAAATAGTTTCACACCTGAAAAAAATAATTTCGGCAAAAGAAATTATTGATGACATTGTAAGCGAATTTAACGAAACAGCAGGCAATATATCCGGAATTAGATTGTAAATACTTTATTAATAGTATTATACTGACAAATAACAGTTTTTGCAGAATATCATTCGCCGATTTTTTGCGGTGAATATTTTGGCATTTTCGCTTTGTGAAAAACAATCTTAAATAAATTTAACGATTGTTTATCTTGTTGTTAACCATTATTTTTGTATATTTGCCGCCCAAAAAAATGAATATGAAAAATTTTTATTTTATAATTAAAGCATGTTTTGTTATAACTTTATCCGTTTTTTCGATATATGGATTTTCACAGGAAAATCCCAAAACATTGATATCCGTTACAGGTACAGGCGATATAATGCTTGGTTCAAATTATCCGACAGACGCAAATCTTCCTGTTCATGATGGTCGCGAGCTGTTAAGCAATGCTAAAGATATTTTAAGAAATTCGGATATTACTTTTGGAAATCTTGAAGGCTGTTTTCTTGATAAGGGCGGATATCTCAAAGCATGTAAAAACAACTGTTATTTTTTTAGAATGCCCGACAGATATGTAAACTATTTAGTAGATGCAGGTTACGATTTAATCAATATTGCCAATAATCACATGAGCGATTTTGGCGCTTCCGGACGCGAAAACACTGTAAAAGTTTTACGTGAGGCAGGTTTGAATTATGCAGGACTGGAAAATGTTTGCGAAACATCCATCTTTGAAATGGACGGAATTAAATACGGTTTTTGTGGTTTTGCACCAAATACCGGAACCGTAAAAATCACAAATATAGAAAATGCAAAGAAAACAGTAACTTATCTGAAATCGGAATGTGATATAGTTATAGTTTCGTTTCATGGCGGAGCCGAAGGAAAGGAAAATAACAGAGTAACACGAAAAACAGAAATATATCTCAGCCAAAACAGAGGAAACGTTTACGAATTTGCTCATGCGGTAATTGATGCCGGCGCAGATATTGTTTTTGGGCATGGACCGCATGTTGTGCGTGCGGCAGAATTGTATAAAGACAGATTTATTATTTACAGTATGGGTAATTTTTGCACAGCCGGCACTTTCAATATCAGCGGTATCAGCGGTTATGCTCCAATTGTAAAAGTATTTGTAGATAAAGATGGCAAATTTGTTAAAGGACAGATATTTTCATTTCTCCAAAAAGATAAAACAGGTCCTGTTTTCGACCAAAACAATAATGCAGCCAAAGAAATAAA
>JAIRKV010000148.1 GCA_031259935.1 Prevotellaceae bacterium
CAGTGAAAGGATTGCCGCAAAACATTCTTAACCGATATGCGCGAGCAAAATATCTGATTGAAGATTACGAATCGGCGGCGCAATCGTTTGCACGCGTTGCCGAAAAATCGACAAACGACGAAGATGTGAAAGAAGCCCTGCTTTTCGGCATGAGAGCGTATTATAAAATTAAAAATTATGAACAGACTGTTGAAATGGCAACTAAATATTATGCATTGCCCAAAGCAGATGAAATCGGCAAAACAGAAGCGCTTACAACAAAGGCGTACGCCCTGAAAGAACTCGGCAAAGACGATGAAGCAGTCGTCGTTTTCAAAATTCTGGCTAAAAATCCGAGAACCATGGAAGGCGCCGAAGCCACTTATAATATTATTGATTATTTGTATCAAACAGGAAAAGCGGAAGAAGCGGAAAAAATGATATTCGAGTTCAACGAATCCAAAACTTTTTCTGCCGAATGGCTTGCCCGCAGTTTTATTGTGCTTGCCAATATTTATATCGATAAAAAAGACTATTTTCAGGCTGAAGCCACTCTTAACAGTATAATCGAAAATTATACAAAAACAGTTGATGGAATTATCGACGAAGCAAAAGAAACTCTCGAAACAGTTAAAAAATTAAAAGATAAAAAAGATTAAAATGATTAAATATAATACTATGAAAAAACTTTTATCAATATTTCTTTTGAGCGGATTAGCCTTTTCGCTTGCAGCTCAAGTAAACAAAGATGTTGAAGTTACACGCAATTATGACCCGACGGTTATGGATGCCCAAAAAATCTGGTACGAACCTGTGATTACCGCCGACTCGTCCGGCGTTCGCGATGCTTTCAGTTATTCGATATTCCCAAAATCGTCGCCCGGAAATTTCGGTCTGGCGCCAATTTCATCGGCAAAAATTATCGACAGCGAAAATTCACTGCCCGGACTTGGCTATATCAGAGTCGGCGCAGGCTATCAAATTTCGCCGCTGCTCGATTTTTATATCAGCAACAAAAATACACAGTCGGTTCTGGTAGGTTTTTATGCTAATCACCGCTCGTTTTTCGGAAAAACAAAACTCGAAAACAACGAATATACCAAAAAGGTAAAAAGCAATTTTATGAATAATGATTTGGGAATTTTCTCGAAATTCTTCCTCGATGGCTCAACAGTTACGTTGAACGCCGACTATTCGCGCCGCGACCTGTATCTCTACGGTCTCGACCCCGAAATATATTCGTTGGGCAGTTTTCCGGCGCTGGGAAATGACAGGCGGGCAATGAACCTGTTCAACGGAAATCTGCTGTGGAAATCGGACAGAGATGCAGGCGAAGTATTTTATTCGTTTGGCGCCTCGTATCAACTTTTCAATGCAAGCGACAAACTCGATGCGATGAAAACCCCGACGATGAAAGAAAATGCCTTTGCGCTTTCGGGCTTGCTTGGCGCCGACCTCGACGACGAAGCGCAGTCGGTATCGATAGCGGCACGCGCTGCGCTCTACAACCGCAGCAAACAACTTGATACGGCAGGAAACAACATTTTATTGAGCGCTTTGCCTGCGTGGACTTACAGCGACGATTATTTTTCGGTGAAACTCGGCGCTCAATATCTTTTGGACAATTACAACAAAACAACAAAACATCGCATTTATCCTGCCGTTGCGCTTTCCTACAAAATTCACGATTATTTTACTCCGTCAATAGAAGTGAAAGGCGAAACCGAAGTAAACAATTTCCGCAAACTTGCACTCGAAAATAATTATATCGCATTTGGAAATATTGAGCAAAGTTTAGACCCCGATATTCATTCTTATTCTTTATACTTAAATCCTGCGTTCAAAAATACCAATCATAAAATAATCGGAGTATTTGCGATAAAAGGCGATATTGAATCTTTTTCATACAACATTTTCACGTCATGGTCAAAACTCGAATATTTACCATTATATGTAAATAATACAGCGAGGATTTTTATTCCATCCTTTGCACATCCATATAACGATACATACGAATATGATTACAATACATTCGATGTGGGATATGCCAAAGGAAACAAAATAAGCACAGGCGCCGAACTGTCGTACAGCGACGACGATTTTTCGGTTTATGCAAAGGCGGTTTATAATAAATATAATCTTAAAAACGAAAATAATGTCAAAATTGAACATGCATGGCACAAGCCGACTTTTGAAGGCAATTTGAATTTGCGCTACAAAGTTTCGTACGATTTGATTCTTACGGCTGATTTACGCACATTGCTGCAACGTTATGCTGTTGATAATTACAAAACATGGTCATCATTATCATCAACAGCTGATACAACTGTCGCACATCGCAAACTGAAAGATGTTTTCGACCTGTCGCTTGGCGCAGAATATCTTGTTACGGACAGATTTTCGGTATTCGGCAATCTGGCTAATGTATTAAATCAGAAATACGATATTTACAGCCGTTATCAGGTACCGGGATTTATTGCCTCTGTCGGTCTTACTTACAGATTTTGATGATATGGCATAATTCAAAAAGGCGTAAAAATACGTTTTCCGGCATTGCCGCAAATGCCACCGAGACCTCGGCGGAGGTTGCAGAACATTCTGCAAGTATGTCCGAGACCTCGGCGGAGGTTGCAGAACATTCTGCAAGTATGTCCGAGACCTCGGCGAAGGGTGCAGAACATTCTGAAAGTATCACCGAGACCTCGGCGGAAGTTGCAGAACATTCTGAAAGTATCACCGAG